>JAQIBO010000054.1 GCA_027859055.1 Spirochaeta sp. | reverse complement strand
AAGCAGGCGGTGGCGTACCTGGAGCCGTACATCGAGGCGGAAAAGACGGCCGGCGAAAGCGCCTCGGGTAAGGGCAAGATCCTGATGGCGACGGTGAAAGGAGACGTTCACGATATCGGCAAGAACATCGTCGGGGTGGTGCTGGCGAGCAACAACTACGACATCGTCGACATGGGGGTGATGGTTCCAACTGAGGATATATTGGCGATGGCGAAAAAGGAGAACGCCGATATTATCGGGCTGTCCGGTCTGATAACCCCCAGCCTGGACGAAATGGTCAATGTGGCGCGAGAGATGGAGCGGCAGGGGTTCGAACTCCCGCTGCTTATCGGCGGCGCGACAACCAGTAAAATTCATACCGCCGTGAAGATCGCGCCGCAGTACCACCAACCGGTGATCCACGTGAAGGACGCCTCCCTGGCGGTGGGTATCTCCAACAAGCTGCTCAACCCGGCGGTGCGGGAGCAGTTTGCCGCCGAGGTCGCCGCGGACCACGAGAAGACGCGGCAAAAGCGCGCCGCCGATACGCAAAGCCGCGAGTACCTGACGATTCACCAGGCGCGGGAGGCGCGCTTCCGGCCCGATTTCGACGCACCGCCGCCGGTACCGAAAATACTCGGGGTGAAGCACTTTCGCAATTACCCGATCGAGACGCTGGCGCAGTACATCGACTGGACGTTCTTTTTTATCGCCTGGCAGATGAAGGGTAAGTACCCGATGATCTTTGACGATCCCGAACTGGGCGAGGAGGCGCGGCGCCTCTACGATGACGCCCAGGCGATGCTGCGGGAGATCATCGCCGAGGAGGCGATCGAGGCGCGGGCGTCAATCTTTCTGTACCCCGCGGCGCGCACACCGGATGACACGATCGAAATCTACACCGACGAGTCGCACACCGAGCTGGCCGGGAAGTGGCACACGCTGCGACAGCAGAAACAGAAAGAGAAGCTGGACTACTACCTTTCCCTGTCAGACTTCGTGGCGGAAAAAGGCTCCGGCATCAACGACTACGTCGGCGGGTTCTGTACCAACGCCGGATTCGGGCTGGAAGGCTACGTCCAGCGCTACAAGCGCGAAGGTGATGACTACAAGGAGATCCTCGCAAAGATCCTTGCGGACCGCCTGGCCGAGGCGTTTGCCGAGCGGTTGCACGAGGAGGTTCGTACGACGTGGTGGGGGTACGCACCGGAAGAGAAGCTGAGCAAGGCCGACCTGTTCGCGATCCGGTATCAGGGAATCCGGCCTGCGCCGGGCTATCCGCCGTGTCCCGATCACCACGACAAGGAGATGCTCTTTGAAATCCTGCGTGCCTCCGAGCTCGATATGAGCCTCACCGAGAGCTACATGATGCTGCCTGCGGCGGCAACCAGCGGCTTTTACTTTGCCCACCCCCAGAGTCAGTACTTCGGGGTCGGCAAGCTGCAACGTGACCAGGTTGAAGACTGGGCGCGGCGCAAGAACGTCTCGATGGAACAGGCGGAACGCTGGTTGCAGTCGGTCCTCGCCTACGAGCCGGCACGGTAGGCCATATGCCGCGGGGTCCCGTCCGACTCATCGGGCTTGATGCGGCGGTAGATCCGCGCAACAACGCCGTGAGCCGGGGAGAGCTGCGGT
The DNA here is from genome assembly GCA_027859055.1 of Spirochaeta sp. Lineage (GTDB taxonomy): Bacteria > Spirochaetota > Spirochaetia > DSM-27196 > Alkalispirochaetaceae > Alkalispirochaeta. Next base: position 4,669 of record JAQIBO010000054.1, on the reverse strand, counting down.
GGTCCGCGGATGGGGTCCCGACCTTGTGTGTAGCGGAGCTTGTTGCGCCCCGGGACGAGGAGGAGCTCCATCGAACGCTGCTCGACTGGGTTGCGCCGGGTTCCACGGTTCTCTGCGTGGACTCACCCCTCGGGTGGCCGGTGGAGCTGGGAGAACGGTTGACCTCCCATGATGCCGGCGCGGAGCTCGCCGGTGAGGCCAATGAGCTCTTTCGCCGCGTGACCGACCGGGATATTCACCAGCGTCTCAACAAGACGCCGCTGGACGTCGGGGCGGACCGGATCGCCCGGACCGCTCATCGGACGCTGGCGCGGCTGGCACGGCTCGCGCGTATCGAGGGGGCCGGTCGGGTCACCGTGCCCCTGACGCGTACGGAGCTCATCGGAATTGGCGAGGTCGAGGGGCGTGGCAGCGCCGGTAACCCCGGCGATCCGGGCCCCGTCGTTCTTCTTGAAACCTATCCCGCCGGCTGGTTTGCCTCGGAACGGATCGATACGCGCGGATACCGCCCGCTGCCGGCGGAAGAACGGCGGCGCGCGTTGTGGGAGCGGGTGGTTACGGCCACGGAGCGAATGCGCCTGCCGGTACTCAGCGTTGACCCGCAGGTGACCGCGGAGGCGATCTGCCGCCGCGCCGACGACCTGGACTCCGTTCTCTGTCTCCTTGTCGGCGCTGAGGCGCTTCTGGGACGCGCTCCGGGCGCTCTGGATCTCTTTGGTGATGACCTCCTCCCGCGGATGCAGCGGGAAGGGTGGATCTGGTGCAAGTCCCCGGAATGACAGAGCGTGAACTGCTGACGTTTCGTTCCCGCCTGGTCCGGGATCTTGCCTGGGCGATCACCGTTCCCTCCCTTGTTCGGCCCGTGTTTCCGCCGGGACCGCTTGCGCCGGACACGCCTGCGGGGGCTCCCGTGACCGACACCGCGATACCGGTTGTCAGTGATCCGACACACTGGCTCTCCGCGACGGCAGTTCAAGCATCCTGGCAACGGGTGTACCCGCACCTGCGGGAGCTTGACCGGGACGATACGCCGCTGCGGCGCTTTCTTGTCGGTGCCGAACGGCTGCGCCACGGATTGCGGTTTGAACGCCTCTTGGCGTATTGGTTTCAACTTGATCCGGAGATCACCGTTGTCACGGCAGACCGGCAGATCTTCGCCGACGGCCGGACGGTCGGCCAGATCGACTTTGTCCTCGACTGGGCAGGGGAAATCACGCAACTTGAGGTGGCGATCAAGTACTACTTGCAGTTTGGCGCAGATACCGCGCTGGACCGATATCTCGGCACGGATCTGCGGGACCGCCTGGATATCAAGCTGGCGCACATGCTCTTTCACCAGCGGACGATCCGCCTCCCGGAACCGGAGTCACTTACAGATCCCACCAGTGTCGTTTCGATTCGCGGCAGACTGTACCGTCGGTTTGTTCCAGGGGATGATGACGACCTTCCAACCTACTGGTGGATCGACGTGCGCGATCTGCGTCGTCCCGCGGCGGATCGCGACGTCAAAGACGTCTGCAGGCGCTGGTTGTGGGCGCGGGGGGAACGGTCGCACTGGTTTTCACCGCTTTCCGGGGACGATGCCCGGTGGCGCACATGGGATGACGTGCTGACTGACGTTCTTGCGACCGGTGAACCCGGTGTCCCCTGGTGTGAAATGGTTATCGCAGCGGGAAGCCGCGACCAGAGTGATGAAAATCTTCCGCCGAGGCCGGTGCGTTCAGACGGTAGCGCGCGAGGGGAGGTATCTCGCGGGTTTCTCGTCTTCGGCTTGTTCATCGGAGGCGGAAATCGATAGAATACCGAGATGATTGTGCACACTGGAGAAGCGTTAATCGACTTCTTTTCGACAGCCCTCACCAATGGCAAATTGGCATTCGTACCTGTTCCCGGCGGATCGCCGTACAGTACCGCCGTCGCGACAGCGCGCCTGGGTGTACCGTCGGCCTTCCTGGGGAAGATCTCGGACGACTTTTTTGGAGACACCCTGGTATCAACGCTGCTCACCAACGGCGTTGATACCCGGTTCGTCCTGCGGGGCCCGGAACCCACCACGCTGGCATTTGTCCGGTCCACTCGGTCTCGTGATGTAGAGTACGCCTTTTTCGCGAATTCCGCGGCTGACCGCGCGTTTCTGCCGGAAGAGATTCCCTCACTTCCGCCGGAAGTTACGGCGATTCAGTTCGGGTCTATTTCGTTGATCGGCGACCCCGTCGGAACGTCCGTCCTGGAACTGGTGAGACGCGAGCGGGGCCGCCGGGTGCTCTCCTTTGATCCCAATATCCGTGCAAATCTTGTTGAAGATGAAACGGCGTATCGACGCCGGCTTGCGGAGGCTGTGTCGCTGAGCACCGTCATCAAGATCAGTGACGAGGATCTCGCGTGGATGAGCACCGGTGTGTCCCAGGAAGATGCCGTTACAGAATTGCTTAAGGCGGGGGTGCAGCTGGTTGTAGTAACCGCCGGAGCTGACGGCGCAACTGCCTATACCGCGTCGGAAGAGGTGCGCGTAGCGGCGCGGCAGGTTGCGGTTGTCGATACGGTTGGCGCCGGCGACTCGTTTCACGGCGGTATTCTCGCGTGGTTGCACACGGCCGGGCGGTTAGACAACAACACGATCGGAAAGCTATCAACGGCGGAGCTGGCGGAGATGCTTGCGTACGCGGCATCTGTCTCGGCGATAACCTGCTCCCGTGCCGGGAACGACCCGCCGCGGGCGGATGAGCTTCCCCGACAGTAATACGGGATTTCAACCCGCTCCGTCGGCCTGATCGCTGTCGGAGTCGGAAACCGCGCCACGGCGCGTCTCCAGGGCGGTATCGTAAATCGTGTTGTACCTTGCCGTCTGGAATCCCAGGATCGCTGCAACCCCTGCGGGGACGCCGAATGCGGGTGAAAACACCTCCATCGCCAGGATCGCCGCTGCGAGGGGAATATTCATCGTGCTCGCGAGGGTGCCGGCAAACCCGGCTACTACGAGGCTCGTGTAGGTGTGCCCGCCGGTTTCGTATCCGAACAGGAGCGCCACTGCGGCTCCCGCCATCATACCTACCAGTGCGGCAGGGCCGGTGAATCCGGCGCTCATTCCAGACGCCACGGTGACGCAGTTGCTCACCATTTTTACAAATAACAGGACCAACAGGAGTATCGGCCCACCCCACGGAAGCCACGCAATTTTGAGCGCGTCTACGTCACCAAAACTGACCATGCGCATCATTGACGAGGAGGTGCCGCCGATCGCCGGATGAACGAGCAACGTGAGAGAGGCGGCGATCAGCATCCCCGCAAGGAGGCGGATAGTGGAACGCTGTCTCCGGTAACGCCCAACCCGGACCGCCATCGTCCGGTAGAGTGCAGTATAGAACCGGCCGATAAACCCGCTGAACAGCCCGACGAGGAGAATCGGTATGATTGCGAGCGCTTTCGGATCGTGGGCGGTGACAACCGCGGTTATCGGAGCCGACCACCCCATATGATTCATGAAAAAGACGGTAGCCGCAGAAGAGAGAATCGCCGGAAACAGTTGATGGTAGCGAAGCTGATCACTCTGGATGATCTCCACCGCAAATACCGCCCCGGCGATGGGCGCGTGAAAGATCGCCGCCACCGCCGCGGCCATGCCACTTATGGCCGCGGTGGTTGGGGCATGGTAATGATCCGAATGAAGCTCATGATCGGCAAAAAAGCGTGGAAACAGCCGTTGAAGACCGAATGTGACCGTCTGTGACAGCCCCGAAACCACTCGCCCGAGCGGACCGACCAACCCGCCGCTTCCCCAGAACGCCAACGTAATCACCGCTGCGGGAAACTTCACGATCGTGTCGCGGAATGGAAGAGTCCCGTCGCGGTCGCGAATCGCATCAAGATAGGCGGGAATTCCCTCTCCAGCTGCGCCGGGTGCGAGTCGATACAGGAAAAGACCGGCAACGATCGCAGCGCCCGCCGCACCCACCAGGGGATGAACGGCGCGGAGAACCGTGTAGGTACTGAGAAACGTCAGCGCCACATCGAATGCGCGGACCAGTGCCGCGGCAAGGGCGCCGGCAACGGTCGCCTGGATCGCCCAGCGAAAAAGGAAATTGGCGCCGAGTTCGGGTCGTGATGCCACGGCCGGAAGTATAGTATACTTTCAGCCGATCACACCAACCGGCGACGCGGAATCGGTCGCAGGCGGCGCACAGCGAGGTATTGATGATGCGAGAAACAGAGATAACCAGAAAAACGCGCGAGACCGATATTGTTCTGCGGCTCGGAATCGCCGACCCCGGTGATGCACCCTCGACAGACCTGCATATCGCAACGGGTGTACCGTTTTTTGATCACATGCTGACGGCGATGCTTTTCCACGGCGGCTTTTTCGCGGATATCACGGCGAGCGGCGATATCGATGTGGACGACCACCACACGGTGGAAGATGTGGGAATCGTTCTCGGAACGGCGTTTCGCCGAATTGTGGAGGAATACGGACCGATACAGCGCTTTGGTCACGGGATCGTTCCGATGGACGACGCCCTCGGGGAAGTCGTCGTCGACGCCGGGGGCCGCAGTTTCCTGTCCTACCGGGCGACATTTCCGCAGGATCGGGCAGGGCAGTTCGACCTCAGTCTGGTACGCGAGTTCTTTCAGGGACTGGCATCGCAGGCCCACGCGAACATCCACGTGATCGGCC
>JAQIBO010000399.1 GCA_027859055.1 Spirochaeta sp. | reverse complement strand
ACAGAGACTGTGCTCAAAGATCTTATCGGGAATACCCAGAACGTGAAGTTCTGCTGTGGCCGGATGGGGCCGATGTGTGTGCCCGTCTACGGCACGATGGAAGATCTGCAGAATTCCGGCGACTACGACCAGATCGAGTTCCGGGACATGGCGTTTGACTCACCGGAGTCGCAGTATATTCGGTCCCTGCCGGAATGCCAGGGGTTTCGAGGCCTGCCGTTCACTGTCTATTTCAAAAACGGTGCGGTTGCCGCTGCAACCAGTTCGGTTCAGACGAAGGATCAGATCACCGCGATCATCGACGAGAAACTGGCACAATGAAGCCGTACGACGCGATCATAATCGGCGCCGGTCCTGCGGGACTGGCTGCCGGGATGTACATGGCCCGGGCGCGTCAGCGCGTCGTGATTCTGGATCAGGGGACCGTTGGTGGTCAGGTGCTGTTGACCCATGCGGTTGCCAACTATCCCGGCATGCCGGAACTCTCGGGGTATGAGCTGGTCGGTACGATGCGTAAGCAGGCCGAAGAATTTGGATGTGATATCGTCTCCAACACGACAATTGACCAGATCGACCTTCGCCCGGAAACGAAGACGGTTGCCACCGCGAAAGAGACGTATCAGGCGGGCGTGGTAATTCTCGCGATGGGCGGGACACCGCGTTCGCTGGGGCTGCCGTCGGAGGAACGACTCAAGGGGCGGGGTATCTCCTATTGCGCCACCTGTGACGGTGACTTTTTTACCGATCACGACATTATCGTTGTCGGCGGCGGCAACTCGGCGCTCGAGGAGGCGGTTTCATTGACCACCTACGCCCGAAGCGTCACGATCGTTCACCAGTTCGACCATTTTCAGGGCTATCCTCACGCGATTCTTGAGGCCGAAGAAAACCCGAAGATCTCGTTCATGATGGAATCTGTTGTGGAGGAATTTCTCGGTCAGGATGAACTCACCGGAGCGCGAATACGCCATACGCCAACCGGTGAAAATACCACGATCGATGCCACCGGAGCGTTTATCTTCATCGGGTATGCTCCGAATACTCAGCTTGTGGACAAGGCGGACTGTGTTATTCTCAACGAACGAAACGAGATCGTCGCTGACGAGTCTATGGCAACCTCCGTCGCGGGGGTCTATGTCGCCGGGGACGCCCGGCAGAAGCAGTATCGACAGATAACAACGGCAGTTGGCGACGGTACCGTAGCGGCACTCGCTGCGATGCAGTACATCACGTCTGCGCACAACCGCGCGGATACTGTCGCCGCAACCCACTGACCGGCGGTCCGGGAACGTTGCAATTTGCCACAGTTGTAGTACCATTTACGTACGGGTATGCAACACAACATTCCATGCACCAACGTCGAGTCGATTCTCAATTCCCTCAGCGAAGCGGTGTTCACCATAGACATGGACCGCCGTATTACCTCAGTCAACAAAGCCGCCGAGCTGTTGACCGGCTTCAATCGCTGGGAGGCGGTCGGAAAGAAATGCCGGGATGTTATTAACACCCGGATCTGTGGAAGCGCGTGCCCTTTTACCCATGCACTTTCCGCAGAAGGCGGCGTTCCGGACATGAGAACCTTCCTGAGAAACAGCAGGGGTCGCGACATCCCGATCCGGATCTCGACATCGCTGCTGTACGACGAAGCTGGAGCACCCGTCGGCGTTGTAGAGACGGTGCGGGACATGGCGGAAACTGAACAGCTCCGGCGCGAGCTTGCCGGTACATACTCTTTTCGAGACATGATCGGGAAAAGCCCCGCGATGCAGAAACTGTTTGACCTGTTGCCGCGGGTAGCTGAAAGCACCAGCAGCGTTGTTGTGGAGGGAGAAACCGGTACAGGAAAGGAACTGGTAGCGCGGGCGCTTCACGACCTCTCTCCTCGTTCACACGCGCCGTTTGTTGCGATCAACTGTGGTGCGCTCCCGGATGCTCTTCTGGAATCGAAATTGTTCGGCTACAAGGCGGGCGCGTTTACCGATGCCCGAAAAGATAAACCGGGACGGTTTGAACTCGCCGGAGGCGGGACGATCTTTCTTGACGAAATCGCCGACATCTCGCCGGCGATGCAGGTCCGGCTCTTGCGGGTTCTCCAGGAAAACCAGGTTGAGCCGCTCGGTTCGGTGAAACCTGTGCCCGTGGATGTTCGGGTTATCGTTGCAACCAACCGACCTCTGGAAACACTGGTCAAGCAGGGACGCTTCCGCGAAGACCTGTATTACCGGATCAAGGTCATTCACCTCGTTCTGCCACCACTGCGCCGCCGGAAAGAGGACATCCCGCTTCTGGTCGAGGGAATTATCGCAAAGTACAACCAGCTGCAGGATAAAGAGATCGATGGCGTGACTCCTGAGGCGATAGCGCTGCTCATGGTGCACTACTATCCGGGGAACGTCAGGGAGCTGGAAAACGTGATTGAACAGGCGTTTGTCCTGCGGGATCGGGGTCTGATCACACCGGATGATCTGCCGGTGGAACTGCGCGGCCAGGATACCTGTCCGCCCGTGTCGGGAACTCTGGAATCTCTGGAACGAAGTGCGATCGAAGAGGCGTTGCGTCGTGCCGCACGACACCGCCGCCGGGCGGCGCATGAACTGGGCATCGACGTGAGTACCCTGTATCGCAAAATGAAAGCACTTGGAATACAGCCGCCCGCGGCTGATGGCCGGGTGAGCTCGCAGTGAGGCGCCGGAACCGGAACGGTTCCCGTTGTTACGACCGACGCCTCGGGGGGGATTACCGGTGCTGCATCGCCTGCCGGCCCTGACCGACCAGTTCTCTTCGGGACCGCTTCGCCAGCGGTCGCATCATTGCGATCTCGCGCCGGTCGGGAGCGGTTGCAAGACCCACACGCTCGTCAAACGCCGCGTATTGGGTCTCCCAATCCGGACGGGCATCGGGATCCGCTGTCGTTAACGACTGAACCCAGTGGTGAAGTCGCTCATGCTCCTCGGCACACATCGGTTCATCGACGAAGTCGCGGGTTGCGACGGCGGGGTAGGTGTGCACTCCGGATTCATCGCTGTCCGAGATGCCCTCAAAGGGCAGAACGTAGCAACCGCCGGCATCACCGTTGTAGCGGACCAGCCAGGCCCGCGTGAACACGATACGAAATTGCTGCGGTCGGCCTAAAAGTGATACCGAATGCCGATTCCTGCGTCGAAATCGAAGTCTGTATCGGGGATGATTCCGATACCCGGAACGAGTTCGCCAAACAGTTCCCACTCAGGCAGGAAATACCACTGCAATCCAACCGGAACCCGTACGCCGATACCCAGGGCGTCGCCGTCGTTGTCGCTGTCTCCGCGCACATGCACATCGAACAGCTGCAATTTTCCACCGAGACCGATATACCAGTTGACCGGATCCGCCAGGGTGGCGTTGTAGAGCCAGACATCCGCGTGAACGTGGAGGTAGTCGTCAATGTCCCAGGCTGCACCTACGGCGACGCGGTCGTAAAACGAGGCTGAAATACCGGTGGGATCACCGACGATCAACCCGATGCCGGTGTCCGCCGGAGCAATGGCGGGAGGCACGAGAAAACCGAGGAATATGGTCAACACAAGTACGTTTCGGAGGGTCATTCGTCGAGTTGTCATGCGTTATAACATAATACATTATGGCGAAATCGGATTGGAGGGCGCCCGGTAAGCGGTGGACGGGAGTCGAACCCGCGTCTCCAGCTTGGGAAGCTGGGGTAATGCCGTTATACGACCACCGCGTCTGAGCTGTGACCATATGATGCCGGCCGCCAACCCGTCAAGATGTGGTCGGGAACACCGGTGCCCGGATACCCCGGATATCCGGAAATATGATACCGTCTCACCATGCGTCTACGCGAACCGATCTCGGATAAACCCGTATCTCCCGCCGCCGCCCCCGGTGGAACTCTCGCCGCGGTCGGCGCGTTTCTGCTGTGGGGGCTCTTCCCCCTGTATTGGGCGCAGATCTCCTCGGTCCCGGCTATCGAAGTTATCTGGCACCGGATACTGTGGGGCGGGGTTCTGGCGTGGATTATCGTTGCAGCCGGGCGCGTCGTTCGGCGACGCACCCTGAACGCCACCCGGCCCGACCGGAGCTCAGGCGGTCACGTTACAGATGGCGGCGACCGGTCAATGCCGCCCCTTTTCCCGGGGAAAGCGGTGGCGTGGTTGCTGCTTTTCAACGGCGTACTTCTTGGAGGTAACTGGCTCGTGTACGTGTGGGCGGTTTCTTCCGGGCGCACGCTGGACGCAAGCCTCGGGTACTATATCAACCCCCTGGTGAGCGTTGTGTTCGGTATGATCTTTTTCGGGGAGCGCCTCGTCCCGCTTCAGTGGGTGGCTGTCGCGAGCGCCGCTGCGGGCGTTCTGTATATGACGTTTCAACTGGGGTATTTCCCCTGGGTCAGTGTGACCCTTGCGGCAACGTTTGGACTGTACGGAGTGGTCAAGAAGAAGACCACGCTGTCATCGATTCACGGGCTGGCGGTTGAACTGACTCCCGTGATGGTGGTTGCAGCAGTTATGGTCGTCCACGGCGTACTGACCGGCACCGGCCGTTTCCTCGCCGGAGATCCCGCAACTACCGCATATCTTTTCGGCGCCTCCGCCGTTACCGTTGCACCGTTGCTGCTGTTCGGCATAGCCGCGCGCCGGATCCGGCTCGCCGATGTCGGATTTCTGCAGTACATCGCGCCAACGCTGATGTTCATCATCGCGGTGGCGGTTTTTCACGATCCGATTCGTCCGGGGCGAATCGTCGGATTTGCCTTTGTCTGGCTGGGATTATCCATCTATACTTACAGCAACATGCGGGAACGTCGCCACGCCCGCCGTGGTTTTCATTAAAACAGACGCTTCCTGAAGCGGTGTTCCGATCGAGACAGTCTGATGAGGTATGTCTCTGTGCATACCTCGCCGTCCGCGCCGTTCGCTGTGGTATCTGGTCCTTTTGCTGCCGGCGGGGTTCCTTACGGTGGAGCCGGCGGCATCGGACGACACCGGAGTGACCGATCCGCCCGCGCCGACGGAGTTGCCGTGGAACGCCGCGTACGACCTGGAACTTGATTCCGAGCAGGGGTATACCCAGCGCGTTGTTGCCGACCTCGGTGAATCGCGCTGGGTATGGTGGGCCTCCGGTGATCTGGTACTGACCCGGGATGAGCCGGCTCCGGCCGGTATGGTGGAGCGCGAGTATTACCTGCATAACCCCCTTGAAGGCACCTCCCATCGGGTCGGCGTCAGCGCCGGTCCGGTGGTGTTTGGTCCGGTTCTCATTCGTGGCGGCTATCGGCGCGTGATGGACCCGAGCGGCGGCGGTGTGGTTCCCTCCGCGATTATCGATGCAACTGCGGTACGGTTGGACGGCGCGCGCGAACCGTCGTCGTGGGACGGGGCGGCGGTCTCAACCAACGCTCAAAACTCACCCGTTGGCGCCATCGGCGCCGACGCCGGTGTCGCCTATCTGTACAACGCCGATCGCGCCCATATCGCCCTCGGGCACATCGGCATCGCCCCTGCAGACGCGCGCTTTGGACGCCTTTCCGTGTTCGGAAGCGCCGCGGAAGTGCTCGAAGGGGGGCGGTCGATCGTTCGTGATCACCGTGATGAGGCGTGGTTCCGGGATACGCCGCATCCGCAGGATGCGGTTATTCGGGGGCTTGCGGTGAGCTACCGTCTGGAACGCGGCGGGGACCACGACGAGGGCGGCCTTCCCCTACCAGTCCTTTTCCTGGTGGACGGACTCCGGCAGGGGCACTCGTGGCGCCCGCGCCGTCACGCCGGTCAGGTATTCGCTCGCGTTGGTCCGCCTCGCATTCGTGTTGCCCTTCGCGGTGTGGCGGTGGAAACGGGGTTTCTCGACGCAGATCTCAGCGCGCCGGCGCGGGCGGCGTTTCGCGGATTTCGGGTAGAAGGCAGGGAGCGCGTGCCGACGCTGCGAGAGGAGAACCGTCCCTCCCTCACCTGGAACGGTGAGTTCGAGGCGGAACGGCGATGGGATGACGGTCTTCCCGCGCCACTGCAACGGTATCGACGCTACGGCCTCGTGTTTCGCAGCGGCGGGGTCCTCTCGCAGTGCGGTGCAGAACTGGAACGCCCTGACGACGAGTGGACCGTTTCCGCCGCACTATCCACGCCGGAGCGCTGGGGGCTGCCGGTAGCCGGCCGGGTTTCCGCCGAGCACCGCTGGAGTGTTCACAACCCGGACCGGCGGATCGCCTTAGAAAGCTCCCTGCGCCGGACCGTCAGCGCGGCAACGGGGAGCGGTTCCCGTCGAACGGCGCTGCGGTGGCGCGTTGTGGGTGAGACGCCGGCCACCGCCGGGGCCGGTAACCAGTACGTGTGGGACCATTTCGTCGTTGTCGAGGTGCCGGTGGGGGAGGCCGCCGCAGTGTCGGTTCACCTCGGCGTTGCCGGCGCTGCAACCGACAATGTGGAGTACACCGGCGCGCTGCGGATCCACTGGGCGGCCTCGGGTTTGTGGGCCCCGGCGACAGGCGCTGCCACAGCTGAATCTACAGGCCGAGAATGAGCCGCGCCGCCTGAAAGTAGATCGTGAGACCGGCGACGTCGATCACCGTCGCCATGAGGGGGCCCGCCATCACCGTCGGGTCAAATCCGAGGCGGTGAATCGCCAGCGGCGCGAACGCTCCGATGATACTGGAGAAGACCACCACAAAGATCAACGAAGACCCGATCGCCACCGCCTGGAGCCAGTCGAGTCCCGGTGGTAAATAGACGCTCCGCAGCATGATCACCCCGGCGAGGATGAAGCCCATCAGCACTCCCACCGCCAGTTCTTTGACCATTACCCTGCCAAGATCGCGAAACCGGATCTCCCCGGTGGCGAGACCGCGAATCATCAGTGTAGAGCTCTGGGTTCCCGAGTTCCCCCCGGTCTGGGTGATCACCGGGACAAACCACACCAGGAAGCCCGCCGCCAGTGTCAGCGATTCAAAACCGCTGAGGACATTGGTAGTC
>JAQIBO010000383.1 GCA_027859055.1 Spirochaeta sp. | reverse complement strand
CAGGATTATTTTGCCAAGAACCCCGCGGCAGGATACTGCCAGTACGTGATCGCCCCCAAGTTGGAAAGCCTGTTTTCAGACGGCGTGATCGGGCTGTAGCTCACCGCCGATTTCTGCCGCCAATTTGATATACTACGGAAGTGCGGCGCCTCCGCTTTCGGTGTGGAATGGTAGGAGGTGCAAAGTGAGTAGTACGATGGAACTGAATAAGGATACGTTGCAACAGATTGGTGAATACGTGAAGCAGCACCTCCCGGAATGGCAGCGCGAGTCAGTCGGGACTACCGGCGCGGCCGCTGGTGCGGCGGCGGGTCTGTCTGCAGAAGAGGTGCGCCGCGATATCGCCCTGGGCGAGCGGATCGTCCGGGTTGAAGAGGAGTTGAAAACGCAACGGGACCTGATCCGTGAGGGATTTGCCGAGGCAGCGCGACGGTCTGAGGAGCAGATGGCGCACTTTGATGCGCGGTTTGATGATGTCAACAAGCGGTTCGATGACGTCAACAAACGGTTTGAGGAACAGACAGCTACCTTCAACAAACGGTTCGATGACGTCAACAAACGGTTTGAGGAACAGACAGCTACCTTCAACAAACGCTTCGATGACGTCAACAAACGGTTCGAGGAACAGACAGCTACCTTCAACAAACGGTTCGAGGAACAGACGGCCACCTTCAACAAACGGTTCGAGGAACAGACGGCCCAGTTCAATAACCGCTTTGAAGACGTCAACAGGCGGTTTGACGACGTCAACAAGCGTTTCGAAGAGCAGGCGACCAGCGTCAACAGGCGGTTTGACGATGTCAACAAGCGTTTTGAAGAGCAGGCGACCAGCGTTAACAAACACTTTGATGACGTCAACAAGCGGTTTGAGGAACAGACCGCCAACTTCAACGCGCGATTTGAGGATATACAGAAGCATACGAATCGCTGGATGGTGCTGATTTCCCTCTTTCTGGCGATGATCGGCGCGATGCCGTGGATTATGGGTGCGTACTGAGAAGCCGGTATTCCGGCAACACCGTTGGAGACGAACATGAGCGATGGAAGTGAAGCCCCCGGCGATTCAGTGCTGGTTCTGGGTATCTGCGGGGAATCCGGCGCCGGCAAGTCTACGAGCACAGAGATACTGCAAACCCACGGGTTTACCGCTTTCTCGGTGTCCGCGCTGGTGCGGGAAGAAGCTGAGTCTGTCCGTGGTGCCGGTCAGCCGCGCGAGGAGATACAGCGGTACGCGCGGGACCGGCAAGCCGTGGCCGGCGCCGACTACTTCGCGCGCAGGTTTCTCCGGGAGAACGACCTGTTTGAATATTCCCGCGTCGTCCTGGATGGAATCCGAAACCGTCACGAGGTAGCGGCAATACGCCTCGCCGTTGCGGAGCGCAACGGGATTTTTGCGATGCTGGGCCTGCAGACCGAGGCACGGACGCGGTTTGATCGCGTGCGGGGACGGGGCCGCGGTGGTGACCCGGCGTCCATTGAGGCGTTTGCGGCTGCCGACGCCCGGGCGGCGGATGAGGATGGGTTTCAGGAAAACCTCCTGCTCGTTGAACAGGCCGACTTTCGCGTGGTGAATGAAGGTTCCGTTGCGGATCTGGAACACGCGATTACGGCGATTATCGGACGCCTCGGGGGCTGAGCAGAGGCGAGTGACCTGTGTGCCAAAGCGCCTCGTCTCTTTGCGCATATGTTTGCATATACAACTCTTTTGCAGTACTCTGCGGGCGGAGGTGCGTATGAACTCTACCGTACGAAACAGCTCTGCGGGTGTGCGGCTCGCGGTCGTGACCGGTGTCTTCCTGGCGGTGTTGGCCGGGTGTGCGACGCCACGGGATTCCGGCGAGGCGGTGTATGTTGACGGGGAAACCCGCGCCGTCGAGGGCCACGATACGGTTGTCTATTTCTCGCTGGACCCGGAGGCCGGCGCGGTTGCCGGGGACGAGCGGTTCGCCTTGCGCTGGAAGGGTGCGACGTGGGTGTTTACCTCCGATGTGCATCGCGCGACGTTTGAGACGGATCCCGACCGGTACGCCCCGGCGTTTGGCGGGTACTGTTCTATGGCGATGGCCCAGGGAAAGCGCGTTGCCGCCGACCCGGATGTGTGGACGATTCACGACGGCCGCCTGTATCTGTTTGCCCGAAACGCCGGGCGCCGGGACTGGCGTGAAGATCCGCAGCGGTACATCGCCGATGCGGAAGCAAACTGGGACGAGATCCGGGCGGAGCTGCTTGCGGAGTAGCGGCGACGCGTCACGGAGCGCGGGGCAAGCCGATCCGGTGGTGTCCCGTGGTATGCGGGGTGGGACTGTGCAGAACGGCAGTTCGGTTATTCCCAAAATTGTTGACTAAAACTCTTTCCTGTTCCGCCCCGGCTTGGGTATACTGTGACGCACAACGGGAGATGTGAATGGCAAATATCGCGATTATCGGTGCCGGGAATGTCGGCGCCAACACCGCCTTTTTTATTGCGGAGCGCAATATCGGTCCGGTCGTTATGTATGACGTCCAGGAGGGTATGGCGACGGGAAAGGCGCTGGACATGATGGAAGCGGCTCCGATTCGGGGGTATCAGCATGCGATCCGCGGGACCGACTCGATGGACGACCTCGCCGACGCGGACCTGACGATTATCGCCGCCGGTTCGGGCCGCGAACCGGGTATGAAGCGGGAAGATCTGTTTGTGAAAAACGCGGAATTGATCGACTCTCTGGCGTCGCGGATGTCCTCGTACAAGGGGACGGTGGTGATTGCCACCGAGCCGGTGGACCTGATGGTGATGCGGTTTCAGAAGACCTCAGGGTTAAAGGCTCATCGTGTGTTGGGGCTGGGAGGTGTGCTTGACAGCACGCGTTTGCGCTTCGGGCTTTCCCGGGCGCTGGGGATTACCACGGAAAATATCTCCGCCACGGTGATCGGGCGGCACTCGGACCAGATGATGCCGCTGCCGGAGTACTGCCGCGTGAGCGGGGTGCCGGTAACGGCGCTGATGGAGCAGGCGGACCTGGAAAAGGTGCTTGAAGAAACGCGCTCCGCCGGGGATGTGATTGTGGAGATGTCCCAGCGCGCATCCAGTTATTACGGGCCGTCCGCTGCGGCGGCCGATGTGGTCCAGGCGATCGCCTGGGATACGCGCCGCATTTTGCCGGTCTCTTTTGTGTGGGACGGGCAGTACGGTATCAGCGATGTGGCGATGAGTCTGCCGGTGGTGCTCGGGTGGACCGGTGTAAGCCGGGTGATGGAGCCGAAACTGACGCAGGAGCAGGTACAGGCGTTGCAGCGGTCGGCCGATGAGCTGAGCGAGATGTACGCCCGGGCGTGAGGAGTGAACAATGAGTAAAGTATCTGTCATCGGCACCGGAAATGTGGGTGCCACTGCGGTGTACTACATCGCCGAGAAGAATATCGCCGATATCGTGATGGTGGACGTGGTGCCGGGTATGCCGCAGAGCAAGGCCAACGACTTTATGCACGCCGCACCGTCGCGGGATTACGCGGTCACGATTGTGGGGTCCAACGACTACGCGGCGATCGCCGACAGCGACGTGGTGGTGATGACCGCGGGCATGGCGCGCAAGCCGGGTATGGACCGGATGGATCTGTTGAAGACGAACGTGAATATCGCGAAGCAGGCCGCTCAGGCGATCGCGACGTACGCGCCGAACGCGCTGGTCATTGCGGTGAGTAATCCCCTGGATGTGATCGCGATGGTGACGCTTCGGGAGAGTGGCTTTGCCCTGAAGCGGGTGGTTGGTATGGCGGGGATCCTGGACTCGACGCGCTTTCGCTACTTTATAGCCGAGAAGCTGGGCGTTGTTCCCCAGGACGTGATGGCGATGGTGCTCGGCGGCCACGGTGACTCGATGGTGCCGATCCCGCGCTATACCTCGGTGGCGGGATTTCCCCTCACGGAGCTGCTTGACGCGGAAACGATTGAGCAACTGGTAGACCGGACGCGCAAGGGCGGGGCGGAGATTGTGAGCTATTTGAAGCGTGGCAGCGCCTACTACGCACCGGCGGCGAGTGTGGCCAAGATGGTGGAGGCGATGATCAAGAACGAGAAGCGCTTTGTCGCCGCCAGCGCCTATCTTCGGGGCGAATACGGTCACCGGGATATCTTTCTGGGTGTGCCGGTGATGCTTGGCCGCAACGGGGTGGAAAAGATCTACGAGCTGGATCTGACAAGTGACGAGAAACGTGCCCTCGACCAGTCCGCGGAAGCGGTGCAGGAAGGGGTAAAGACGTTGGAATCGATCTATACGCCGGGATAACGGGAATACCTGACGGTTTTCCGTATCTTTGGTGGTTTCGTGACCTCCGTGGTGTGGTGTGCCGGTCCGTGTCGTTGACATGGGCCGGTTTTTTTTTATGTCTTCCGGTTGCTCTGATATGGGACCGCGTTTATATTGGTGAGTAAGCAAGTAGGCTTATTTCATTCTGTCCCGGGCGTGGAGGTCAAGTTGGTACACGAGTTTGATGCAGTTATCGTTGGAGCGGGAGGAGCCGGATTATATGCGGCCCTTGAAGCGAGCAAAACGGCAAAGACGGCGGTTATCAGTAAACTGTATCCCCAGCGGAGTCATACCGGCGCCGCCCAGGGTGGAATTGGTGCAGCCCTTGGTAACGTGGAGGAGGACAGCCCGGAGTGGCACGCCTTTGACACGGTGAAAGGTGGTGACTACCTGGTGGACCAGAACGCGGCAAAGATCCTTGCCGAGGACGCGGTGCGTGCGGTGTACGATCTGGAAAATCGCGGACTTCCCTTCAGCCGTCTTGACGACGGCAAGATCGCCCAACGACGGTTTGGCGGGCATACGCACCATTTTGGCGAGGGGGCGGTACACCGCTCGTGCTACGCCGCCGACCGTACCGGTCACATGATTCTGCAGACGCTCTACCAGCAATGCGTCAAAAGCGATGTCCAGTTTTTTGATGAGTACCAGGTTGTGGACGTGCTCTTTGACGGCACGACCGTTCGGGGCATCGTGGTGTTTGAGCTCAAGACCGGTGAGCTTCACGTCTTCCAGTCCAAGGCGGTGCTGTTTGCCACCGGCGGATTCGGGCGGATGTTCAAGATCACCTCCAACGCCCACGCCAATACCGGTGACGGGCCCGCGATTCTGGCACGCGCAGGGATTCCCCTTGAGGACATGGAGTTTTTTCAGTTTCACCCGACGGGCATAAAGGGGATGGGTATTCTCATCACCGAGGGGGTCCGCGGTGAAGGTGGTATTCTCAAGAACCGCGACGGTGAGCGCTTTATGGAGCGCTACGCCCCGACGCTGTTGGATCTGGCGCCGCGCGATATGGTGAGCCGGGCGATTATGACGGAGATCGCAGACGGAAAGGGTATCAACGGGGACCGCAAGATCGATGACTACGTCTACCTTGACGCGAGCCATCTGGGCCGCGAGGTGGTGGAGGAGAAGATTCCCGACATCGCCGATTTTTGCCGCACCTACCTGGGCGTTGACCCTGCGGAGGAACCGATGCCGGTGCAGCCGACGGCGCACTACGCGATGGGTGGAATTCCCACCGATGTGGACGGCCGGGTGGACACGGGCAAGCAGGTGTACGACGGGCTGTACGCTGCCGGCGAGGCCGCGTGCGTCTCGGTCCACGGCGCCAACCGTCTGGGAACAAACAGCCTGGTGGATCTGATCGTCTACGGCCGCCGCGCGGGTATGCATATTGCGGAGTACGTCCGCAACACCCCCGCCAAAACGGCGAACGCCGGCGACGCGGACCGCGCCCGGGAACGCCTGGACACGTTCCGCAACCGTACCGGTGGCCGCCACGTGGGCCCGATCATGGAAAAGATGCAGGAAGTGATGATGGAAAAGGTCGGCGTGTACCGCACCCAGGAACAGATGGACGCCGCTGTTGCCGAGATCCGCACGCTGCGCCAGGAGTTTAAAGAGGTTACGGTGCAGGATACCGGTGATGGATTCAACGCGGAGATGCTCCAGATCCTGGAGCTGGAAAATCTTCTGGATCTGTCTCTGGTGACCGCCGCGAGCGCGGCGAACCGGACGGAGAGCCGTGGCGCCCACGCCCGAGAGGATTTCCCCGATCGCGATGACACCCGGTGGCTGAAACACACCCTGGCGAGTCTTGACGGTGACGGCGTGACGATCGACTACAAGCCGGTTGATGTGAGCATCTGGGAACCGAAACCCCGAAAGTACTGAGAGAGGAGTGAGGCAGTATGAAGGTAACCTTAGCGATCCAGCGATATAACCCGGAGACCGATTCTACTCCGTATGTGAAACACTATGAGGTGGAGGTGGAACCGACGCACCGGATCCTGGACGCGCTCATGGATATCACCCAGAACCAGGACGGTACCCTCGGCTACCGGCGGAGTTGTGCCCACGGGGTCTGCGGCAGTGACGCGATGCGGATTAACGGCACCGAAAAACTGGCGTGCAAGACGCTGTTCCGGGATCTGGAAGTGGGTGACGGTGGCTCCGTGAAGATCGAGCCGCTGCGCCATCTGACGGTGCAAAAGGACCTGATGGTGGACCAGTCACCGTTTTTTGAGAAGTTTCGCGCCGTGAAGCCGTACTTTGTGCCGGAGGCGCCGGAGCCGGAACGGGGTGAGTACATTCAGTCACCGGAAGAGCGGGCGCTGTTTGACGAGGCGACGAAGTGCATCAACTGCGCGGCGTGCTATTCCGCGTGTCCGATTCTGGACAAGAACCCCAACTTTATCGGCCCCCAGGCGATTACCAACGCGGCACGCTTCATCTTTGACAGCCGCGACAAGGGGCTGGAAGCACGTCTGGATGTGCTGGATACGGAAAACGGCGTCTGGCCGTGCGAAAGTCACTTTGAATGTACCCGGGTCTGTCCCCGGGATATCAAGATCACAAAGTTGATCAATTTCACCAAACGCGAGATCAAAAAGTACCGCAAAGAGCGGGGCGAAGAGACCGCGGAAGAAAGGGCGCAGTAAGGTATGAAGATTCACGAGTATCAGGCAAAAGAACTGTTCGGGGCGTACGGGATCGCGATCACCGATCAAGCGGTCATCTCGGATGCGTCGGAGGCGTCCGCCGCGGCGGAACGCCTCGGCGGCACAGTGGTTGTCAAGGCGCAGGTCCTTGTCGGCGGCCGCGGCAAGGCGGGGGGCGTCAAGCTCGCCGATAATCCCGCAGACGCTGCGGAGAAAGCGAAGGCGATCCTGGGGATGGATATCAAGGGCGAGACGGTGGAAAAGGTTCTCATCGCTCCCGCCGCGGATATCCTGAAGGAGTATTACGTCGGTCTGATTATGGACCGGGCCAGCAAGAAGATCATTCTGATGGTCACCAAAGAGGGGGGCGTGGAGATCGAGGAGCTGGCGGTTACCGATCCGGACAAGATCATCAAGTTTCCGATCGACATCGCCACCGGCATTGACGAGGACGCACTGCGTTCCGTTCTGACCGATGTGTTTGAGAAGCCTGGACTGGTTGAGCAGGCGACCGACACGGTCAAGAAGATGTACACGCTGTTCGTCGAGAAAGACGCCTCGCTGGTAGAGATCAACCCGTACGCGCTGGTTGACGAAACCACGTTGATGGCGCTGGACGCCAAGATGAACTTTGACGACAACGCGCTGTACAAGCACGACGATGTGGACGGGATGAAGAACCCCGAGGAGTACAGCCAGGACGAGATCGACGCGAAAAAATTCGGGTTGAGTTTTGTCAGCATGGACGGTGATATCGGGTGTATCGTCAACGGCGCGGGCCTGGCGATGGCCACGATGGATATCGTCAAACTCTTTGGCGGGGATCCGGCAAACTTTCTGGATGTTGGCGGCTCTTCCAATCCGGAGAAGGTGCTGAACGCGATTGAGATCATTCTCCGCAACCGGAAGGTCCGGGCGATTCTGATCAACATCTTTGGGGGTATTACCCGCTGTGACGACATCGCAAAGGGTATTATCATGGCCACCGACCAGATCGATATCAAGGTGCCGATGGTGATTCGCCTGGTAGGGACCAACCAGGAAGAGGGCCGAGCGATGCTTGAGGAAAAGGGCTTTGATGTCGCCGACGACCTGAGTGACGCGGTCCGCAAAGTGGTGGCCTCTTGAGCGGCGGCGTGGCGCCGGCGCGGGGCAACGGAAGGAAAGCGAAGAGATGAGTATTCTGATCAACGAAAAGACAAACGTCATTGTGCAGGGCATTACCGGACGGGACGGGTCGTTTCACGCCCGGCAGATGGTAAAAGACGGAACCAGGGTGGTGGCGGGGGTGACCCCCGGCAAGGGCGGCCAGAAGATGGACGATGTGCCGGTGTACAACTCGGTACAGGACGCCCGGAAGGAACATCGCGTGGACGCGACGGTTATCTTTGTGCCGGCGAAGTTTGCAGCTGCGGCGGTGCGCGAGGCCGCCGATGCGAAGGTGCCGCTGATTATCACCATTACCGAGGGTGTCCCGGTTCTTGAGATGCTTGAGGCGTACGACTACGTGAAAAGCCAGGGGTTGCGCATGATCGGGCCCAACTGTCCGGGGCTGATCAGCCCGGGAATGTGCAAGAACGGCATCATGCCGTATCACATTCATTTGCCGGGAAATATCGGCGTGATCTCCCGCTCCGGGACGCTGACCTACGAGGTTGTCTACAACCTGACCAAGCACAACATAGGCCAGAGCACCTGCGTCGGTATCGGTGGTGATCCCGTGATCGGTACCAGCTTTATCGACGCGCTGGAACTCTTTGAAGCTGACCCGGATACCGCCGGGGTTGTGGTGATTGGCGAGATCGGTGGCGACGATGAAGAGAAAGCCGCGGAGTTTATCAAGACGAAGATGACCAAGCCGGTTGTCGGCTTCATCTCCGGCCGGACGGCGCCTCCGGGAAAACGGATGGGTCACGCCGGCGCGATTATTTCCGGCGGAACCGGCACCCCCGAAGCCAAGGTGGCCGCGTTTGAAGCTGCCGGGGTTCGTGTAGCCGAAAAGCCCGATGAGATTCCCGATCTGCTGAAGCAGAAGCTTTGATGGCGAACATTGAGAGTTTCGCGCGGCACGATATCGGGGTATAATCGCAGTTCAGACAGGCCGCGGCTTTCGAGTCGCGGCTTGTTGTGTCTAAAGATGAGAGGAACGAACGCATGGAACGTGTCGGAATAGCCAACGCCGGGTTTGCCGAGGATTTGTACGAGTCGTGGCAAAGTGATCCCCAATCGGTCTCCCCGGAGTGGCGCGAGTACTTTGAGCGGGTACAGAGCAACGGCGGTACTGCGGAAACGGTCAGCGAACTTGCCGCGGTGGCGGCGCAGAGCTCCCGACGCCGGGTGGCGCCGCAGGCGGGCGCACCGACGGGGACGCCGGCAGGATCAAGCGCCAGTGGTGGTTCCGCCTCCCGGACCTCGTTTATCGGACACGCTCCCGGACCGTACCTGGAACAGAGCGGCGACAAGCAGTCCCGGGTGGAAAGCCTTTTGTGGGCGTATCGGGACGTCGGGGCGATTTACGCGCGGATTAATCCGCTTGAGGCGTACGAAACGCCGGCGATGAAGTATATGCGTATCACCGTGGAAGGTGCCTTTGACAGCCTGTCCCTGAGCGCGTTCGGACTGAGTGAGGATGACCTGGATACGGAATTTCACTCCGGCGGCTTTTTTGAGCCGGAACGGATGCCGCTGCGGGATATCCTGGCCCGTGCCCGGGAGACGTATCTGTCAACGCTGGGAATTGAATTCCTCCACATCAAGAACCGGGTGATGCGCCGCTGGCTGTTGGAAAAGATTGAACGGGAACAGCACCACCGCGACTGGTCACCGGAGCAGAAGGTCCGGTTTCAGAGGGACCTGATCAAGGCGGAAGAGTTTGAGCGCTTTGTGCACTCCAACTTCATCGGGCAGAAACGGTTCAGCCTGGAAGGTGGTGAGGGGCTGATTCCGGCGGTGCACTATCTGATTTACACTGCGGTAGAACACAAGGTACAGGAAGTGGTGCTGGGTATGGCCCACCGGGGTCGCCTCAACGTATTTACCAACGCGATGCGCAAACCCGCGGTGGAGACGTTTGCCAAGTTTATCGACGCGGAGCAGCCCCACGAGTTTGGCGGGACCGGCGACGTGAAGTACCACCTTGGCCACAGTTTTGACTATACCGACCCGGAGACGGGGCGGACGCTGCACATTTCGCTGGTAGCCAACCCGAGTCACCTGGAGGCGGTGGACTCGGTAGTTGAGGGCAAAGCGCGCGGCATCCAGCGCCGCCGCGGCGATGTGAACCGGAAGAAGGTGCTGCCGGTTCTGATTCACGGGGACGCGGCGTTCAGCGGCCAGGGCGTGGTTGCCGAGACGTTCAACCTGAGTCAGCTGAAAGGCTACCGTACCGGCGGTACGGTACATATCATTATCAACAACCAGATCGGGTTCACCACCGCCAGCCGTGACGCGCGGAGCACCTTTTTTGCAACGGACCTGGCCAAGACGATTCAGGTTCCCGTCTTTCACGCCAACGGTGACGATCCGGAGGCGATTGTGCGGGCGGTGGACCTGGCGATGCGCTGGCGCCAGAAGTTTGGTTACGACGCGGTGGTGGATATTGTCTGCTATCGCAAACTGGGCCACAACGAAGCGGACGAGCCGTCGTACACCCATCCGATCATGTACAAGATGATCAAGGACCACCCGAGCGCCCCGGAGATATATGGAAAACGCCTGGCCGAGGGGGGCGTGTGGGATGCGCCTGAGCAGCAGGCGTTTCGCGAGCGCTACCGGAACGTGCTGAAAGAACAGCTTGAAATGGCCAAAGGCAATTACACCTCCAACCTTGACGACGCGTTTGAGGGGGGTGAGTGGGAGCGTTTTCAGCACGAGTACCGCCACGATCCGGTTGAGACCGGCGTGTCTGAGGAGCGCCTGTGGAAGCTGGGGAAGGTGCTCACCACCGTCCCGGAGGGGTTTCACCTCCATCCCAAGCTGGCGCGGCAGGTGAAAGAGCGCGCCCAGATGCTTGATAGCGGCGAGGGGATCGACTGGGGCTTTGCGGAAGCGTTGGGTTTTGCCTCTATTCTGGATGACGGCTTCCCGATCCGGTTGAGCGGTGAGGACTCCGGCCGGGGCACGTTCAGCCACCGCCACGCGGAATGGTGGGATGTCCAGCAGGAAAAGCCGCACTACTACACGCCGTTGAAACATATTGCACCTGAACAGGCGACGTTCAGCATTTACGACAGTCCGCTGTCGGAGTTTTCGGTGCTCGGTTTTGACTATGGCTACAGCCTGGCGCAACCCAATATCCTGGTAATCTGGGAGGGGCAGTTTGGCGACTTCGTCAACGGCGCGCAGGTGATCATCGATCAGTTTATATCCTCCAGCGAGGGTAAGTGGTTTCGAAATTCCGGGTTGGTGATGCTCCTGCCCCACGGATACGAGGGGCAGGGTCCGGAGCACTCAAGCGCCCACATGGAGCGCTTTTTGCAGCTCTGCGCCGAGGACAATATGCAGGTGGTGAACACCACGTTGCCGTCGCAGTTCTTTCATCTGCTCCGACGGCAGATGCACCAGCCGTACCGCAAACCGCTGATCGTGATGTCCCCCAAGAGTCTGTTGCGCCACAAGGAGGCGCGCTCACGGTTGAGCGATTTGACCGGTGGCCATTTTCGCACCGTTCTGGACGACCCCACCGAGCCGAAGAAGACAAAATTGCTTCTGTTTTGTTCGGGAAAGGTCTACTACGACCTGGATGCCCGCCGACGCGAGCTGGGGGCGGAGAACGTGGCGATTATCCGGATTGAGCAGGTGTACCCGTGGCCGCGTGATGAGATCCGGCGCGTCGTGGAGCCGTACGGCGATGCGGACACGGTGATGTGGGTGCAGGAGGAGAGCCGCAACCGCGGCGCCTGGCGCTTTGTACAGAACCGCCTTGCCGAGATCGTCGGGGTGGAAAATATCGGCTACGCCGGGCGCAAACCGAGCCCGTCCCCGGCGACCGGTTCATTTCGAGAACACGCGGCGGAACTGGAACAGATTCTGCAGACCGCGTTTGCGTCGGTGACGAAAAAAGGAGACCACAACAGATGAAGCAGGCGGTAGAGGTACCACAGGTTGGTGAGTCGGTAACAAGCGGGATTCTCGCGGTATGGAACGTGGCCGACGGTGATTACGTAAACGAGGGCGACGAGATCTTTGAGCTGGAGACGGACAAGGCGACGCTGCCCGTACCGGCGCCGGCGAGCGGGGTGATCGCGATCTCCGTGGCCGCCGACGAAGAGGTGGAAATCGGCACCGTGGTGGCGGAGATAGATACGGAGGGCGCCGCGGGAGCCAGCGCGTCGGAGACCGCGACGGACGGAAACGCCGGAGAATCGAAAGCGGCTGCCGCGGGTGCCGGTGCAACCGCGGGCGGCGATACCGCGACCGCCGCCGAGGTGCACGACGCGCTCTCCCCGGCGGTGCGCCGCATTCTGGAAGAACACGGGCTGGACGCGGCGACGGTGGGAGCCGCGGTGACGCCGTCCGGCAAGGACAGCCGCCTGACGAAGGGCGACGTGGAGAAATACCTTGCTGATGGCGGCAAGAACAGGGACGGAGGCGCGTCCGGGGACGGAGGCACCGCCGCAAAGGCGGACCGATCCGGTGACGCCGCCGGTCAGGCGGGGACGGAGCTGCGCAGAACGGCAGTTCGGTCTCAACCGCCGAAGGCGCCGGCAGATCTGCAGGAACGCAAACAGATGAGTAACCTGCGCAAGACGATCGCCGAGAATCTGGTGCGCAGCAAGCAGCAGAGCGCTCATCTGACGACGTTCAACGAGGTGGATATGTCGGCGGTGATGGCGCTGCGGAGCGAGCACAAGGAACAGTTTGAGGCGGTGCACGAGGTGCGCCTCGGATTTATGAGCTTTTTTGTGAAGGCGGCGCAGCGGGCGCTGGTGGATTTTCCGGCGGTGAACGCGTTTGTTGACGGCACCGAGGTGATCTACAACTACTTCTACAACGTCGGGGTTGCGATCTCTACCGACGCGGGGCTGCTGGTACCGGTGTTGCGGGATGTTGACGCGCTTGATTTTGCAGAGATTGAACGGAAGATCGGTGACTTTGCCGACCGGGCGAAGAAGAAGCGGCTGATGCCGGATGAGTTTTCCGGGGGAACGTTTACGATTACCAACGGCGGGGTTTTTGGCAGTATGCTGTCGACGCCGATTCCCAGTCCACCCCAGACGGCGGTGCTGGGGATGCACTCGATCGTGAAGCGTCCGGTTGTGGTGGATGACGAGATCGTGATTCGGCCGATTATGTATCTGGCACTGACCTACGATCACCGGATTATCGACGGGAAGCAGGCGATCGGGTTTCTGAACCGGATTAAGGAGCAGATTGAAGATCCTGCGGCGATGCTGCTGGGGTTGTGATCGCGTCGTGGCTGGATGGAGCGGGAGAGTGAAGCAGAGATGAGTGAACAGGCACGCTATGACGTTGTTGTGATTGGCGCGGGCCCCGGTGGTTACGTGGCGGCGATTCGCGCCAGTCAGCTGGGATTGAAAACCGCACTTGTGGAGCAGCGAAAGGCGCTGGGCGGGACGTGTCTCAACGTGGGGTGTATTCCCTCCAAGGCGCTGTTGGACACCAGTGAGTTTTTTGCCCGCGCCCGGGATGAGGCGGGGGCGCACGGGATCTCGCTGGGCACGCCGGCGATTGACGTAGCGGCGATGATGAAGCGCAAGGACGGGGTGGTACAGAAGCTGACCGGCGGTGTGGCCTCCCGGATGAAGATGAACAAGGTGGATGTGTATGCCGGTGTCGGGCGGTTGCTGGGTGCCGGGGACGGTGCTGCCGACGGCGCCAAGAGTGCGTCCGCTACCGGGTCGACCGGGGACGCACAGCAGCGCGTGGGCGTGTTTCCCGACGGAGCTGGTGAGTCCGGTGATGCGGCGCCGGTGCAGACGCTGGTGGCGAACAACGTCATCCTTGCGACCGGGTCGGCGCCGGTGGAGCTGCCGTTTCTGCCGTTTGACGGAAAGACGGTGGTGGACTCGACCGGGGCGCTCCTGTTCGAAACGGTACCCAGGCACCTCGTCGTAGTTGGCGGCGGCGTAATCGGCCTGGAACTGGGAAGTGTGTGGTCCCGGCTGGGCGCGAAGGTGACGGTGGTTGAGGTGTTGCCGCAGATTATGAACGGCTGGGACACAACCGTTGCCAAAACGATGAAGCGCGAGCTGAGTAAGCAGGGTATCGAGTTTCTGCTGAAGACGAAGGTGACCGGAGTGAAAGTGAGCCGCGGTACCGCCACGCTGAGCGCAACGGCGGCGGACGACTCCCCGGTTGAGCTGAAGGCGGACAAGGTCCTGGTGGCGGTGGGGCGCCGTCCCGTGACCGCCGGGAGCGGGTGTGATACCGTCGGGGTGGAGCTGGATGAGGCGGGGCGCGTGACGACCGACGCCCATGGGCGTACCTCGGTCCCCGGGATATGGGCGGTCGGCGATATTGTGACCGGCCCGATGCTGGCCCACAAGGCGGAAGATGACGGCATGGCCGTTGCGGAACAGATCGCCGGGAAGGCGGGGCACGTGAACTACGAGACGGTGCCCAACGTGATCTACACGTGGCCGGAGGCGGCCAGTGTCGGTAAGACGGAAGATCAATTAAAAGCCGACGGCGTGGCTTATCGGTCCGGGTCGTTTCCCTTTGCTGCCAACGGACGTGCTCTGGCGATGGACTCGACCGGTGGCATGGTGCGGATTCTGGCGGACGAAGAGACCGATCGGATTCTCGGGGCGCATATCGTGGGGCCCTGGGCGAGCGACCTGATCGGTGAAATCGTATCGGTTATGGAGTTTGGTGGAAGCGCGGAGGATATTGCCCGAACGGTGCACGCCCATCCGACGCTTTCGGAAGTGGTGCGAGAGGCCGCCCTCGGCGTTGACGGCCGCATGATTCACGCAAAGAACTGAGAAGACTGAGGAGGCAGCACATGAGTACGCAACAAAATGAATATCCGAAAGGACTGGACGGTGTCATCGCGGCGGAAAGCCGGATCTGTAAAATAAACGGCGAAGAGGGGAAACTGTACTACCTCGGGTATCCGATCGACAGCCTGGTGGAGAACACCGATTTTGAGGAGGTCTCGTATCTGCTGTTGAACGGCGAACTGCCGTCGGCGGATCAGCTGACCGACTTTCGGCGACGGATGCGGGAAGGCCGCCATCTGAAGCAACCGATTCTCAACATGATCTGGAACTTTCCCCGGGACTCTCACGGCATGGAGTTGCTTCAGTCGGTGGTCAGCTACCTGAGCGGCTATGTGGATCACAAGATTCACCACGGTCCGTACTGCAACTGTCGTGACACGCTGCACCAGATTTCGCAGATCGCCAGCGTGATCGCCGCGTGGCACCGCTTCCGTGAGGGGCTGGATTACGTTCCGCCGCGGGACGATTTGAACCACGGCGCCAACTTTCTGTACATGCTCCGTGGCGAAGAGCCGGATCCGGTGGAAGGAGAGATCATGGACAAGTGCCTGGTCCTCCACGCGGAACACAGCTTTAACGCCAGTACGTTTACCGCCCGGGTGGTTGCGAGCACGCAAAGCACCTGTTACTCGAGTATTTCTGCGGCGATGGGTGCCCTCTACGGAAGCCTGCACGGCGGAGCCAACGAGAAGGTCATCGCCATGGTGGATCAGATCGGAAGCCCCGACCGGGCGGAACAGTTTGTGAAGGACAAGCTGGCCCGCAAGGAGAAGGTGATGGGTATGGGCCACCGGGTGTACCGCGCAAAAGACCCGCGCTCCATCGTGATGGAACGGTTCCTGGAACAGCTGTCCCAGCGCACCGGTAACGACGACTATCACAAGATTCTGAAGACGGTGGAAAACACGTTCCGCGACGTGATGGAAGAGAAGGGGAAACCGATTTATCCGAATGTGGACTTTTTCTCCGGGGCGGTGTACCGCCTGCTTGGAATTCCCAGCTATCTGTTTACGCCGATCTTTGCCGCCGCCCGTGCGTCGGGATGGCTCGCGCACATTCTGGAGCAGCGGGAGCATGAGCAGCGGATCTTCCGGCCCAAGGCGCTGTATGTGGGTGAGGTGGACAAGGTGATTACGCCGGTGGACGCCCGGTAGCGGGCGGGGCCGGTTGTTGTTGGCGTGTGCACGGCGGCCGGGCGGGGCCGCCGGCCCCGGCCCGTGGCGCCCGTTACAAACCGGACGGCAGGTCCGGGTACTGCCACACCTCGTATACCTCATACGCCGGTTCCTCGTAGGGGTGGGCCTCCATGAGCGCAGCGATGGCGGGCCTGACCGTCTCGTCTGAACACAACACCTCCACGCGCGCCTCGGGAACGCGTTCGACGTGGCCGGCAACGCCGATAAACGGGTTGCTTCCCGTTCGCGGCCGAAACTGACCGGTGCCGACGGTTTGCCAGGAGCAGGAGTCGTAGTTGTTGTACCGTCCGGCGCCAACGGAGAAGACGGCGTCTTTTACCGTCTCTGCGTGTTGTTCGGGGACAAAAAATACCAGCTTGAACATGTCAAAACTGTAATCGGATTGAAAGCGTGTGGAAAGCCGGCCGGGTCATCTTGTACTCGTGATGAACGAGATGGTGTCAGAACGGCGAACCGCTACCTCCAGATGCAGAGTTTCCAGGCGCAGGACGTCCGGCCGCGGTGCGTTCCCGGCGCGGGTGCGCGTTCTGACGCGTATAGCTCTGGCCGCGATTCTGGTTCCCGCGTTTATGGTGCCCGTTGCGGCGGTCGCTCAGGCGGGCGCCACGGAGCAGGCAGAAGATATGCGCATCATGGAGGCGTACCAGAACACCCTGCGCCGCGTATCGCAGCAGACGCTCCCGACGGTGGTGGAACTGAACGTGGTGGAACGGGTCACCCGGACGCAACGCAGTCTGCCGTCGCCGCTGGAGTTCTTCTTCGGGCGTCCCGGCGGAGACGACTCCCAACGCTCACCGCAGCAGCGGGAGTTTGAACAGCGCGGTATCGGTTCCGGTATTATCGTCCGCCGGGTGGATGACCAGGTATATATTCTGACCAACGATCACGTCGTTGGCGGGGCTGATGAGATCGACGTGCGGCTCTCGGACGGACGGGAGTTTCGTGCGGAACTTGTGGGGACAGACCCCAACAAGGATCTGGCGTTGATCGTCTTCGAGACCGCTGATGAGATCCCGATCGCAACGATCGGTGACAGTGACGACGTCGAGGTGGGTGATTTCGTGTTGGCAGTCGGAAACCCCCTTGGCTTTGAATCCACCGTCACCAGCGGGATCGTCAGTGCGATCGAGCGCCAGGGGCCACGCCGCGCGGGTATGCCGCTTTTGACCAACTATATTCAGACCGACGCCGCGATCAACCGGGGAAACTCCGGCGGCGCGCTGGTCAATCTCCGCGGCGAGGTGATCGGCATGAACACGTGGATCGCCTCCCAATCCGGCGGAAGTATCGGATTGGGATTTGCGATTCCGATTAACAGCGCAACCGAGGCGATCGACCAGTTTATCGAGACCGGACGCGTCTCTTACGGATGGCTTGGCGTCAATATGGCGGATCCGCCGCGGAGCCCGTCGGACTCGCTGGACGAATCCGCTGGTGGCGCGTTCGTCTTTAACATCTATCGCGATTCTCCCGCCGCGGAAGCGGGAATCCAGCCTGGCGATGTAATCGTTCAGGTGGGGAACGCGCGGATTTCCGGAAGCGATGATCTGTTGCAGGCGGTGACGCGGCTGTCACCGGGGGAACGGACGGAGTTTCGTCTCCGGCGAAACGGTGAAGTTCGGTCAACGTATGTCCGAACCGGCGTTCGTCCGCAGGACGACACCGACCTGGGCGCAGGTGACCTGTGGCCGGGCATGTCGGTCGTGGAAGTCACGGACCAGATCAGGGCAAATCTGGAACTTTCCAGTCGCGGTGGTAACTTGATTATCGGTCAGGTTGCAAACGGTTCGCCGGCGGAAACGGCGGGCCTGCGAAGCGGCGACATTATCGTCGAGGTCAACGGCCAGGACGTTGCGACGCTTCGCGAATTCTATATGGAGTTAAACGGTGTGCGCGGTGACGAGATACTGTTTCGGATCCGCCGCAACGACACCAATCTGATTATCGGGTTGGTGAAATAACTTACAGGATCCTCCTCTTGTGTTTTGGGGGTCCGTCGCGTTCCAATGTGTCACACCACCACGTGGCCATGTGCCCCCGTGGCCATGTGCCAGTGACCCGGGCCGGCGGGCTCCCTCTTTTTCCCCGTTTGTAGTATTTTTGCCTCTGTATGGATAGTACAACGATTATCGTGTTGGCGATCGCTTTGATCGCGCTCGGATTTGTCTTCAAACGTCGCCAAGGTGCGGCGGAGATCATCCCGGAGGAGGAGATTCATCGGGATCTCGCCGCGGGAGCGACGGTCGTTGACGTGCGCACGCCCGGAGAGTTCGCCGCCGGGCACGCCGACGGTGCGATAAACATTCCCCTCAACGAAGTTGCCCGGCGGGCGGACGAGTTCACGGCGTTTTCACAACCGGTTTTACTGTGCTGCCGAACCGGCCGGCGCAGCGGCGGAGCAACGCTCATATTGCGGCGTCGCGGGATTGGAGCGGTGAAAAATGCCGGGGCGTATCAGCGGGTGGTATCCGGCGAGAACACTCCTGATCGATAGAGAAATGCGGCCAACCGAGGAAGTTTCGGGTGGAGCGTTAACCGGTAGCGTCGTCCGGTGCGGCGCTCTCCTGTTCTCCGTCGCCTGACCCGTCCTCGGCGTCCTCGATCATAAGTGTCAGCCAGACCACGATATCGGTCCAGCCGTTGTTGCTGGCGATGCGAATTGGTGTCAGCCCGTCTTCGGTGCGAACGTTCACCTCCGCGCCGTACTCCATGAGCAGCTCAATGATCTCCCGGTTGCCGACGCGTGCCGCGGTCATAATCGGCCGCCACCCGGCGGAGTTGGGGAGGCTGGGATCCGCACCGTGTTCCAGGAGATAGCGCACCATCAAGTAATCTTCGTTGCTGATCGCGTATCGAAGCGGTGTGACCGCTCCGGTTGCTTCAGATGTGGTTGCGTTGATATCGGCGTCGGCCTGTTCCACCAGGTATTCGACGATATCCATATGTCCCTGCTCAGCGGCGAGCTGAAGGGGTGTCTTGTTGCGGAAATCGGTGGCCTCCACGGAGACACCGTCCGACACCTCTTCGCGGACGCCGGAAAGGTCGCCACGATCCACGGAGCGGTGGATCATTGAGATACATGAGGTGAGGCTCACCATCATGAACGAAAGAAGCACCAGTGTGGCCAGGCGCGGGACATTTCGACCGATCGTGTTCATTGCGTTGCAGTATATCGCGTCTGGCGGGATGATCTCAACGGTTTGGGGTGTGCTCCCGGGAGCGACCTGACACGTTCGGAGAAACGCAGTACGTTGTGTGCGGAGGGCGGATTTACCGCAACGATGAACAGATACGGGACACATGCGATATATCCCCCGGTTCTCATCCTGATCGCCGCTGCGGTGGGGGTGATGCTTGCCGGTTGCAACACACCGATTTCGACCGACGAGCACGCCGAGGAATTTCCGCAATACGCGGCGATGCGTGCCGAACTTCCACCGCTTGCCGGTTCGGCTTCCGCTCAAATTCCGGTGATCCGCCGACGGTATCGTGCGTGTACTGCCGGTGTAGCGGGCGCCCGGCATGAGGCGGGGTGGTTTCTGTTTCGCGACGAGCGCATGGCGGCACATCTGTTTTTCCCGGCCGAGGCGGACGGGAAAACCGATGCGTCCGGTCCGGCGGGTACCGTTTTTTTCATCCACGGATATCTTTCCCACGCGTTGGATCACGCCGCACTGATTCGGCGACTCCTGCGAGAGGGATATATCGTGGTGGCGCCGGAGCTTCCGGGACACGGGTTGTCCGGTGGGATTCGCGGGGGTATCGACTCGTTCTCTGATTACGGGGCGTTTCTTTCGGCGCTGATCGCTGACGTTGGTAGGCGCGCACCACGACCGTGGCACGCGATCGGGCACAGTACCGGCGCCGTTGCGATTCTGGAGCACCTGTGGACCGACGGCGATCCGTTTGGCGCCGTCGTGTTTGCCGCACCGCTGGTGCGAAACCGGATGTACGACGCGGCGCGGGTGGGACGGTTTCTGACCCAACCCGTGGTGTCGACATTTCCAACACGCTACGATTCACCCCTTGGCGTACCGCGTATGCCGTTGAGCTGGTTTGACGCGCAAGTCGCGTGGAATGCGGAGCTCGACTCTGTTGCGACGATCGACCGGCCGGTATACGTCTTGCAGGGCGACCGCGATCGGGTTGTGGCGTGGCGCTACAACCGCAAAGTGATCGGTGATCTGTTCACAACGGTAGACTACGATCTGATACCTGGTGCCTCGCATGTCCTGTACCAGACGGAAGACGTTGATACCCGGCAGCAAACCCTGGACCGGACCGTTGCGTATCTGGAGCGCTGGAATGAAACGAGGCGCCGACGGTGAACGGACAGGATGGGGGCGGTACCGGCAGTGATGCTGCCACCACCATCTCTGTGGTTATCCCGGTGTATAACCGGGAGGTGATGATCGGAGAAGCGCTGGAATCGGTGCTCGCACAAACGGTACCGGCGGGATGCCGAATGGAGGTCATCGTTGTTGACGATGGGTCAACCGACGGAAGCGCCGCGCGGGCCACGGGCTACGCAACCCGGGATCCGCGGGTTCGCGTTTATTCCATTGCGCATACCGGATACGCCGGTGCCGCGCGAAACCGCGGAGCGGACACCGCTGCCGGATCGATTATCGCATTTCTCGACTCTGACGATCTCTGGCTCCCGGGTAAACTGACGGAGCAGTTGTCCGTTCACATAGCCGGCGGCACCGACCTGTCACACACACGGGAACGGTGGGTACGAAACGGCGGGACCGTTTCCCAGTCACGACAACGCCACGCGCGGGAGGGGGATATCTTCTCTGATGCGCTGCACAAGTGCATTATCGGGCCGTCGACGGTGATGATCGCACGCGACCTGTATCGGCAACTGGGTGGATTCCGAGAAGATCTTGAGGTTGCCGAGGACTACGAGTTCTGGTTGCGCGCCCTCTGTCATACCGGTGTTACCTACGTCGACCGTCCGTTGACGGAAAAGCGAGCCGGTGTCTGGCCCCAGCTCTCCGAGAAACACGGTCAGATCGAAGGGTTTCGTATCGCGGCGCTCCGTGATCTGGTTGACGGCG
This sequence comes from Spirochaeta sp., assembly GCA_027859055.1. Lineage (GTDB taxonomy): Bacteria > Spirochaetota > Spirochaetia > DSM-27196 > Alkalispirochaetaceae > Alkalispirochaeta. Next base: position 7,921 of record JAQIBO010000383.1, on the reverse strand, counting down.
ACTATTTTATCCATAACCGCTCTCGCGCGGCGCAGCGGGAAGCACAGCAGGTTTTGGGTGGGAAAATGAAAATATACGCGCAAGGGGCGCGAAAACGCGGCCGCCTCACCGAAGCTGAACAACTTGAACAAGCAGCAGAAATATATCGAAATATCCGTATCTGACCCGTTTTTTTGACGTACCGTCGTTGGTGCGCTATTATCCACCATATGAACCGCCACGTTTCCCGTCTGTTTTCGATCGGTCTCACGAGCCTGGTGATCGCCTTCACAGCGGGGTGCAGTGCGAATCAGGAGATTTACCTCGACGCCGACGGTACCGGACGTGCGGAGCTGGATATACGGCTTGATCCGGTGTTCACCGCGTACCTTTCAGATGTCAGCGCCGGTCTTGGCGCCCCCGAGGATGCGCCGCTTTTTGATATCGAAGCGATCCGCGAAGAGTTTTCCGATCGTCCGGGACTGACGCTTGAAACAGTGGTATCCCCGGAGCGCTCGCGCCTGCTTATTGAACTAAGGTTTGAGTCGGTGGAGCAGATACTGGCTCTTGAAGGGCGTTCTCTGACCCGCTTTGTGCGATTTGAACGCACCGAAAACTTTCGTCGTGTTGCGGCGGAAATAGATCGGCGCGCGATCGAGCGTTTCACCGCGCTCAGTGGGATTGACCCGCTGGTGGTTGATTCGCTGATGCCGCCGGATGACGGAATGTCCCGGCGGGAGTACCAGGACCACCTCGCCTGGGCGCTGGAGGAGTACGCCCGGGACCGCTCCCTGGAAGAGGTGTTCCGGGACAGCCGCATTGAAACGCGGCTGAGGCCGGACGGCGAGGTAGTTCGCCTTGAGGGCGGCGTCGTGGTGGAATCGGGGGTCGCCTTCTCCACCTCCCTGGTGGACGCGGTGATCGCGCCGACCCCGTTGCGTTATTCCCTGGTCTTTGTGCCGTAGCGGGTGAGCCCGCCTGCGGATCGGCCGGAGTTTCCGTGGAGCCGCAGAGCCCACGCGCCGGGAACTCCGGAGACTGTCCCGACAGCGTTATTTTTCCGAGAACCCCGCCATCTCGCGCATCTGGTGCGCCGGTCCTTCGTCAAGGTCGGGATTGCGGTGAATGATCGCCTGGACACCTGTGGCGAGTCCGTAGAGGTTGATAAAACCGGTGGCGTCACTGTGGTCGTAACTTGATTCGCCAAAGCTCGCCAGATCCTCGATGTACAGTGAATAGGTCGATTTACGCCCGGCGATGATGATATTCCCCTTATACAGGACGATCCGGACCGAGCCGGTGACGTAGCGGGAGGCGGTAGCCATATACGCGTCCATGCTCTCCCGGAAATGGGTGAACCACTTGCCGGCGTACACCAGTTCGGCGTATTTCAGAGCGAGCTGATTCTTCATCGCCAGCGTGTCGAAGTCCATCGTGATCATCTCGAGTTCACGCTGGGCGCGGTGGAGAATCGTTCCCGCCGGTGTTTCGTACACGCCACGGCTTTTCATACCCACCAGCCGCGTCTCCACCAGGTCTGCGCGACCGATGCCGTTTTCACCACCGACGCGGTTGAGGTGTTCCAGGATGGCGAGGGGAGACATTTTTTCCCCGTCAATCGCCACGGGAACACCTTTCTCGAAATCAAGGGTAAGCTCCGTCTCCGCGTCGGGGGCGTCCCTGGGGGAGCTCGTCAGCTGGAACATCTCATCCTGGGGGCGGTTCCAGGGGCTTTCCAGGTCGCCGCCTTCATGGCTCATGTGCCAGACATTCCAGTCCCGGGAGTAGATATTCTTCTTGGAGATGTTGCCGATCGGGATTTTGTTCTTCTGGGCGTATTCGATCGCGTCTTCCCGGCTGCGAATATCCCATACCCGCCACGGCGCGATGACGTGCAGTTGCGGAGCCAGCGCCTTGTAGGTTAGTTCAAACCTGACCTGATCGTTGCCTTTTCCGGTACATCCGTGGGCAACGGCGTCGGCCCCTTCCTGCAACGCGAATTCAATCTGGTGTTTGGCCTGGAGCGGCCGTGCGATCGATGTCCCGAGGAGGTACTTGCCCTCGTAGATTGCGCCGGCGCGCAGCATCGGGAACAGATAGTCCCGGGCAAATTCGTCGCGGATGTCGCGGATGACCAGCTTTGAAGCGCCCGACGCAAGCGCCTTGGCCTCCATGTTATCCCAGTCTTCGTCCTGACCGACGTTGGTACAGATCCCGATAATCTCGGCACCCTCGTAGTGCTCTTTGAGCCAGGGAATGATAATCGATGTATCCAGACCGCCGGAATAGGCGAGGCAGATCTTTTTGATCTCCCGTTGTGGCGTGTTCATATGCGCCTCCTTGTATCTATGTCTTTGAGTGTATCGTTGAGCAACGCAAGTCCGCGTTGCATATCCTGTCGGGAGATGATCAGGGGGGGTGCGACTCGTATCACGTCCGCCCCGGAGCGGAGGATCAGCAGGTGGTGATCCCGGGCGGTGGATATGATCTGCGGAAAGAGCGCCGCCTGCTTTTCTCCGAGATCGATCCGCAGTCCCCGGAGCATGCCGCGTCCGCGGAGTTCGCGGACAAAATCGAAGCGGTTCATCACTTCCTGTAGCCCTTCTTCGAGTTGTACCGCCCGTTCCCGCACCGTCTCGATGAAGCCGGGCCCAGTGAGGCGTTCCAGAACGTGGAGCGCGGCCCGGGAGGTGACCGGTCCGCCCCCAAACGTCGTGCCGTGATCCCCCGGTGCCACCAGGTCGTTGACCGATGCGGGTACGAGGGTCGCACTCAGGGGAAGGCCGCCGGCGAGCGGCTTGGAAAGGGTGATAACATCCGGTGTCAGGCCGGCGGTGGTGCTTCCGAAATACTCGCCGAGCCGTCCGAGGCCCGTTTGGATCTCATCGGCGATCAACAGGACGTCGTGCCGCGCGGTGAGCTCGTTGAGGGTGCGAACCACGTCGTGATTCAGCGGGGTCAGCCCGCCCTCGCCCTGGACTACCTCCACAATTACCGCCGCAAACGTGTCGTCGAGCTTCTGCTCCAACGCAGCGGCGTCGTTGAACGGCACCGTCTCAAATCCGGGAAGGAGCGGTTCGAATTTTTCGCGGTACGCGCGTTTCGGCGTTGCCGAGAGGGCTCCCATCGTCCGGCCGTGGAAGCCGTGTTCAAAACTGAGAATCTTGTGGTGACCGGTCCCGCGTTTTTCACGGGCGTAGAGGCGCGCGTACTTGATCGCCGCCTCGTTGGCTTCGGCGCCGCTGTTGCCGAAATGGACACCGGTAAAGGGGTGCCGTCCGATCGCGGCGGCGAACTCCAGAAGCCGGTATCCCAGTTCAAGGCCCGGCGGTGTTGCGTAGAGGTTTGAAACATGGACCAGCTGCCTCATCTGCCGCGCCACGATGCGCGCGAGGCGGCGGTCACCGTAGCCGAACGCATTGACCGCGATTCCCGAACCAAAGTCGAGATAGCGGGTTCCGTTCGCGTCCCAGAGATAGACGCCCTTGCCGCGCGAAATCTGCAGCACTTCCCGGGCATAGTTTCTGACAAACGGCGTATCCTGTGTCAGAGCTGTCATTCGTCTCTCCTCCCTGTGGACCGGTTGTCCACCTTTTCCGGTGCCGTCACGGTCGTACCCTGGCCTCCGTTAAGGAGGTGTTCGAGGTCGCCGCTGTGCTGGTATCCCCCGATGACGACCCGCTGCAGGCCCGCTTCGATCGCTGCGGCGCTGGAGCGGATCTTTGCGGCCATGCCGCCCTGGATTACTCCGTCGGCGATGAACCGTTCCACCGCATCGGTGGTGATCGTCGGGATGACCGACTGGTCACGGTGGAGAACCCCCGGTGTGTCAGACAGGTAACACAGCGCCACGTCCGGATCGGTTTTCGCCATCGCCACCGCGATCGCCCGGGCAACCTCGTCGGCGTTAATGTTGACCGCATGTCCGTCCGTACCGATTCCCACCGAGGCGATGACCGGCAGGAGGCCGCGCGCAAGGACCAGTTCAATCACCTCCGGCGAGACACGCGCCACCGTTGCGGTTCGGTTCCGGGCCGGGTCACCCACCAGTTGTCCGCTGAGCATACTGGAATCCGCCCCCGTGAGTCCAACCGCCGCCACTCCCGCGCGGTGGGCAAGACGCACCAGTTCAGTGTTGACCCGGCCAGCGAGAACCATGTCCACCAGCTCCATCTCTTCCGGGGAGGTCACGCGCACCCCGTCGGCGAAAACCGGGGTGATCCCGAAATGTTCGGAGATCCGCGTCACCGCCTTCCCGCCACCGTGTACCAGCACCACGCTCCCTGCCCGGGCTTTCAGTTCCTGCAGGAGCGAGGTAGTTACCGCGATATCTTCCGCAACGGTTCCGCCGACTTTCACAACAATTCGCATCATCGCCTGCCAGTGCACCGGTTACAGATCGCCAAAGCCGGTCAGGCCGGCCGTTTCCTCGAAACCGAATCGGGCGTTCATGTTCTGAACCGCCTGACCCGAAGCGCCTTTCCACAAATTGTCGATCACCGACATCAGAATAAGAGTGTCCGCCTCCTCGCGCCACCCGATCCGAATCCGGTTGGTGCCCCGGACCTCCCGCGTTTCCGGCGGGCGCGTTCCGGTTAACTCGACGAACGGCTCGTCGACGTACCGGTTCCGGATCGTTTCAATCGCGCGACCGGTGTCGGATACGGTGACGACCGTTGTCGCCGCCATACCCTGCTTTATCGGGACCAGATGCGGAATAAACAGGAGCGGGTACCTGTCTGTTCCCGTTGCGCCCGGTGCGGCAGCGGCCGACGGCGCTCGCCGTGCGACGGCACACCCGAGACGTTCGGAAATCTCCACCTGGTGACGGTGGAGCGTTCCCGGGGCGTAGGCGTTGGCGTTTTCGGTCCGTTCCCCATACAGCGTATTGACCTTCGGGGTGCGTCCGGCGCCGGTGATTCCGCTGAGCGCGTTGACCACCACCGGGCCGGTGACAAGATCGGCCTCCACGAGGGGCAAGAGCGGCAGCAACGTCGCGGTGGGGTAGCAGCCGGGATTCGCAATGATCTGAGCGGCGGTGACCGCGCGGCGATACCATTCGGTCAGGCCGTACACCGCATCGTTCTGGTGTTCGTGTTGCGGCCACGGCGTTCCGTAGGCGGCGGTATACCGGTCTTCCCGCTCAAATCGGAAATCTGCTGACAGGTCGATCACCGGAACGGTGCCGAGGATCGGTTCACACACCGCGGCGGACGCACCGTGAGGCAGTGCGGAAAAGACCACGTCGGTGTCTCGGGAGAGCGCATCTTCCGGGGCCAGTACGGTGGGAAATATGCGTCCGGAGCGAAGTGCAGCAGCCGGTACGCCGGGATCCGCCTCACGCACCGGTTGCCCCGCCTGGCTGCGGCTGGAAGCGACCACCAGCTCAATTTCCGGGTGCTCTGCGAGGACGCGAAGAAGAAGCATCCCGCCATATCCGTTGGAACCGAGTATCGTTGCTTTCATAAACCCTCTGTTGTTCTGGTTGTGTCAGTCCTCGAAGTCGGGGACCCGCTCACGCAAGTCTTTGATGAAGGTGTCGCGGTCAATATCCTCGCGCAGTGCGACAAATACTGTGTCGTCACCGGCAACCGTTCCCAGAACAGCCTCAATGTTGAGGTTGTCGATCGCGATCGCCACACTGTCGGCGTGGCCGTTGAGCGTCCGGATAATCGCCAGGGGGCCGGTGAAGTCTATCGAGACATATCCCCGGGCAAAATCAATCGAGTAGCTCCGCTCGCGTTCGCGCCGCATCTCCTCACTGGGAAGGCTGTAGAAATAGCCGTCGTTGCCGATCGCCTGTTTGCCGACTTTCAAGAGTTTGAGGTCCCGGGACAGCGTCGCCTGGGTCACGCGGAACCCTGCCTGTTCAAGATGGCCAAGGAGCGCCTCCTGGCTGTCAATGCGATGTTCGCGTATAATCTTTCGTATCGCTTTGAGTCGTTGTTGTCGTTCGCGCACGTGCTAACCTCACGCTTTGAATAAATATGCCGAGTGAAGGTATAAACTTACGTCATCCCGCGATTTGTTTCAACTCGTTCCGTGGGCGTGTCGATAGAATACCAGGAAGAGAACGTTATGGATCGCGATGCCATCCTCGAAATAACCATCAGTGATGACCGCATGTCGGTATACGGCACCTTTTTGCCTCCGATCGGCGCCGGTCGTCCATTTTCTCCGGACTACGTCGATGCGATCCTGGAAAACCACTCCGTTGTTTTCGGGACCCTGGCCGAGGCGAGCGGTGAGGCGATGTTCGCCTGCAATACGGACAAGCGGGCGCAAAAAGACGTTCTGATCGCCCGGGGGACGGAGGCCGTTCCTGAGCGACCGCCGTACTGGAAGATCTGCGCTTCCGGGGACGGAGGCACCGCCGGGGACGGAGGCACCGCCCGTCCCGCCCCGGATCGGATCGACTACAAAAGCGAAACCCACGTTCAGATCGTTCACGCCGGTCAGAAGCTCGCGGAGCTGGAGCCGGCATCCGAGGGCGTCGAGGGAACCGATGTGCTCGGTAATCAGATTCCCTTTCCAACCCAGGCGGTGCCGCCACAACAACCGGGCGGCAACACATACGTTGAAAACGATATCGCCTGCGCGGCGGTCAGCGGACGCATGCTCGCCAATGCGGCGGAGTTCTACGTCGAGGATCGGCTTGAAATCAGCGGAGATGTCGGATACGGCACCGGGAGTATCGAGTTTCCCGGTGATGTTGTCGTCAAGGGTGAAATCAAAGAAGGATTCCACATCTGGGCGGGGAAGAGCGTCTCCGCCGACAGAACGGTCGATGTGTCTGAAATTTACTGTCGTGGCGCCTTTCAATCGACCGGCGGGATCATCGGACGCGGCAAAGCGCTTCTCAGAAGTGCCGACGCGATCCACGTCCGCTTCGTCGGCAATTGCTACGTTGAGAGCAAGTTATCGGTGTACGTGAAGCAGTACGCGTACCATTCCCATATCGGATGTCTCGGCACCTTCTCGATGGCGAAAAGCGGGCGCGTTATCGGTGGCGTCATCACCGCGGCGCAGGGAGTGGTGTGCAATACTCTGGGCAATAGCGCCGAAATAGCCACGTACGTACGAGCAGGTATCAATTTTATCGTCGAACGCAAGCTCCGGTTGAACCGCGAGAAGCACCACGCGATGACGCTCCGCCTGCAGAAACTGACCGCAAAGCTCTCTGACAATCCGACGGACCGGCAATTGGACATTGTGCACCGCCTCGAGGAGGCGCGGAATCGCTACGCCGAGGCGCTGGGTGAGCTGACCGACGGCCTGGACAGCAACGAGGATGCGCAGGTTGTGGCCTCCGGAGATATCTACCCGGGAGTCCGCGTACAGATCTGCCGCGCCGAATACGTCGTCACCGAAAAGATGAAAGCGATTCGGTTTCGTCTTGAAAAAGAAAGCGGCAGAATCGTTGCGGCACCGATAAAGGACGAGACGCCGGCGGCCGCGGACGAACAAACCGCGAATCCATGACGGCTGGAACGATTCCCGAATTCTATTTCTCCGAACTTGACTCGACGATGAACCGTGCCCGGGAGATCGCCGCACGCGACGATGCTATGGACGATCTGTTTCGTGTTCGCGCCGCGCACCAGTTTGCAGGCCGCGGCAGGCGGGGTAATCGGTGGTTTGATCTCCCCGGCAACGCGGTAATGATGACGATGGCGGTACGGCGCGGCGGGGCGTACGATCCGGGAGACACAAATCCGGGAACGCTGGCGCTCCGGGCCGGGGCAGCTTTGCTTTCGGCGATTCACCACTTCGTGCCGCCCGGCGAACGGTCCCGCGTGCAGATCAAATGGCCAAACGATATCCTTCTTGACGAGGGAAAGCTGGCGGGGATTCTGGTTGAGGCCGACCCGCGCTGGTTCTATGTCGGTTTCGGCGTGAACGCATTTGCGCCGGAAACGTGTGCAGCTGAGCTGTACTCGGA
>JAQIBO010000310.1 GCA_027859055.1 Spirochaeta sp. | reverse complement strand
ATACCCAGGTCACGGATAATGAGTGCGGCGACGGTGTAGTCCCGGGCGTCCGCCTGGTGGCCGAGGAGCAGGTTGGCGTCCACGGTGTCGTGGCCCAGGTCCTGCAGAACGTAGGCGCGCAGTTTTTCTCCCAGTCCGATGCCGCGCCCTTCCTGGCGCATGTAAATGACGGCGCCGCGGCCGGCTTCCGCGATAAGCTGCATGCTCCGGTCAAGCTGTTCGCCGCAGTCGCAGCGATGGGAGCCGAGGACGTCACCGGTGAAGCACTCGCTGTGGACGCGAACAAGAACGTCTTCCGCACCGTCAAGGTCTCCCATGTACAGTGCAAGATGCTCTTTTGAATCTTCCGAGTTGGTGTACAGGCAGAGTTGAAACTCACCATACACGTTGGGTATTCGTGCACAGGATGCGCGCTCGACAGATGCTCCGTTCATGGACTGAAAAATACTCGAGTTGGATACGGGAAGTCAAACCAATTTCTCATATTATTTCGCAGAGACGCGGTGGGCCGGTTTGAGTTACCGGGCGATTTGTTGCTCCAGAATGTCGATAAGGCCTGCAAACTGCGGTTTCATCTCCGGAACCACCTCGCAGATGTCGTTGTGAGCGTCCAGGACGAAGGCGGCGTTGAGATCACCCTGCCCGGTGATCGGCATCCGTTCCAGGGCGCGTTCTTCAAGCTGATGCAGTTCTGTGTTTTCGATAATGGAAAAGTAGCGGTCCAGTTTGGTTTTCTCTATGACGTCGCGAACCTGGGGTGACAGGTTGCACAGGAAGAAGCCGCCGGGGCCGCCGCGCTGTTGTTTGTGCAGTTTTATGAGCGTGCCGACGGTGGTGCTGTCGATGTAGTTGGTGTGGTCCATGTCCACGAACACGGTGCCGGTGGCGTGATCGCCAAGCCAGGTTGCAAGCTGCTGGTAGAGCGCGTACGCTTCGTTTGCGGTTACGCGTCCGAAGACAAAGAGTATCAGTCTGTCACCGTCCTGCAAAAAATGGACGCCGGTCGAGGTATTCATATGCGTGAATTCAATTCTATCAATGGAACGGGGGTTGGTGAAGGGCGGTTGTGTAGAGAAGCGTGTTGCGGAATCGGGGCTTGTCCAAGTGCCGCGGCTGCGCTATATTACGGGTGACTGAGGGCGTATAACTCAGTGGGAGAGTGCTACCTTCACACGGTAGAAGTCACTGGTTCAAATCCAGTTACGCCCAACTTTCACTATTCCAAAGAGACCGCCCCGGGGCGGTCTCTTATTGATTTTCACGTTGAACCATCCGGTTCTGCCCGGTATTCCGGGTTTCCCAATGCTCAAGACCGGATCGAGTGGCTCCAGTTCGGCAGCAGACTACGGCGTGGTTTTTGTCACGCTGTCCGGGCAGGACTGAGTGTGATAACTTCTGCTACAGTTTACTTTTATTGTTGTCGATGTTATCATACTTTGAATATGGAAGAAGAAACCCGCAGTCGGATAGATCGATACCTCCGGGAAAACGCTGGTATCATTCGGACCGCCGATTTTCAACGCGCAGGTATACACAACAAATATATCTCCACGCTGATCGATGAAGGAAGAATAGTCCGCATTAAGCCGGGGCTTTACATCGCCCAGGACATGCAGACTGCCGCGGGATATTTCGAAGTCCAGATAGCAATACCCACCGCTGTTGTTTGCCTGGGCTCAGCTCTCACATTCTACGATCTGTCGACGTATGAGCCTCCGTCCGTCCACGTTGCTGTTCCTCGTGGCAATCGAATACGCCCGCCGGAGTTCCCTCCAATCAAGCGGTTCACCTTTGGGGCACCCAGGTATAACCTGGGAATCGTGCAGGAGAAGCTCGAAGGGCGAACGTTCAGGATCTACGATCGGGAAAAGACGATCTGCGACGTCATTCGATTCCGACGAACTCTCGGGCAAGACGTGGTAAACGAAGCGATCCGCACCTACCTCACAGGACGAGACATAAGCATAGATCGTCTTCTGAAATATGCCCGTGAACTGAACGAAGAGGGCCCGGTTCAAACCCATCTGAGGATTTCCGCGTGAGCGCGAGCAATGTGGCGGCCTCAGTTCGAGACAAACTTCTTAATATGGCGAGGCAGGAGGGGATTCAGTTTCAACGTATTCTGACGTTGTATAAACAAGAGGGACTGCTCCACCGGGTCGTCCTGACCGAGCACGGAGACTCCGTCGTTCTGAAAGGAGGACTCCTTTTCTACCAACACCACGGCGTAATCGCGCGTCCGACAAAAGACATTGATCTACTCGGCTTTGGTACTGGTGAACATACCAAGCTTCTCGATGAAGTCCTGCAGACGGCGAGCACCGTCAAGATTGAAGATGGTCTTTCCTTTGTTGCGGATACAATATCGGTAGCACCGATAGTTGGCCAAACCGAACACGGGGGTATCCGCGGCAACATAACCGTTTATCTCGGTTCAGCCAGGACTCGCCTTCAAATCGATATGGGATTCGGAGATATCATTACCGGTGGACCGGTTGAACAATCGTATCGGACTCTGCTCGGAAACAGGAGTTTCTCGATTCGAACGTACTCCGATGAGACAGTGGCCGCAGAAAAGCTTGAAGCCGTCGTATCGCTTGGTGTCGTCAACAGTCGGTATAAGGATCTATACGACTTGTATTCACTCCTCGTTGAAGGTGGACTTCCCGACGATCGTGTCGTGCAGGCATCGAAGAACACATTCAAACATCGAGGAACCTCGATGCCGGAAAACCCGGAAAGCCTCTCTGTCGCGCACTGGCGATCGGACGGGTTTACCATTGAATGGAGTCGATTTCTCAAGAGGATTGGTACAGAATTCCCCGGCGTTTCCGACCTTCAAGAAACCCTACTTCCACGCCTGCGCGGGATCTATGCCGATGTCAGAAACGAAATGCTCGGGGAGTAGCTACGGGGTGGGCCATCAGAATGCCCGGAAAACACAACAGTAAGCTCAACGGTAAAAGTCGGGTGATTTCCGTAACAGCTTGGGTCTGTGTACATGAAAATCAGTCCAAGAAATCGCCCGCACCCCCAGATCAGAAAACTCGATCTGGGAAAAACACCAACCCCTACCAGTACCGTAGATCCTGCTAAGTATCTTCTGGTGAATACTTTGCATATCGCTATTTTATCCTATTTTGACCGGAAAATATATACATATTCCGGTCGTACCGCGTTTCCTGCGACCATACGCGCAGTAGACTCGTTTTCAAACGGCTGGCAAGATCTTTTCTGAACAGGATGATTCCTTCATATTTCCAATAGAAAGATGGTACAGCGACGTTCCATGTCGCTGATCAGGCCCCCCCTACTCTCTCTACCATGGAAAATATCCGCGGTAAATTCTCTCCCCTTTCTTTCAAGGTTCAACTACAGTATTTCGGCTATATCCCCTGTTTTATGACTAAATAGCGCGGGCCCCAACACCGGGGGCCGTTCAACTTGTCGAGTTAGAGTGTTAAGATCATCGAGATGAAAACTGACCACGTTTTCGTATTTCAAGCTGCGGATGATCTTTCCTTTCTCGCCGACGATTCTGTGGACCTCGTAGTAACCTCTCCACCGTATCCGATGATTGAGATGTGGGACACACAATTTGCAGATAGGAATCCACAAATTGCAGACAAGATTTCTGGTGGAGACGGCAGGCGAGCATTCGAGTTGATGCATGTGCAACTCGATCAGGTGTGGCATGAATGTGCACGGGTCGTCCGGGACGGCGGTTTCGTCTGCGTGAACATTGGGGACGCAACCAGAAAGGTTGGCGAAAACTTCCGGTTGTATACAAATCATTCGCGAATAACCATTAGTCTTGAGCGACTTGGCTTTCAGTCGTTGCCTGCTATCATTTGGCGAAAACAGACAAATGCTCCCAACAAGTTCATGGGCTCTGGGATGCTTCCTTCTGGGGCATATGTGACCCTTGAGCACGAGTACATCTTGGTGTTTCGAATGGGCGACAAAAGGGTGTTCAAAGGAAACGAGCGACAACACCGGCAACGGAGTGCCTTCTTTTGGGAGGAGCGCAACGTCTGGTTTTCGGACCTGTGGGACTTCAAGGGAACGCGACAAACGCTGCCAAATTCAGATGCAAGACAACGCAGTGGCGCGTACCCCTTCGAACTCGCTTTCCGCTTGATCAACATGTACAGTCAACAAGCTGACACAGTGTTAGATCCATTCGCGGGAACAGGGACGACCGCGATCGCGGCCATTGCCAGTGGTCGAAATTCCGTGAACGTCGAAATCGACTCTGAATTGTCTGGCGTGATAAACGACACGATGCGAACGGCTTCAGAGGGCATCAACAACAGGCAACTTCTGAGATGCGAACACCACCTTCAGTTCATTCAACGATTCGAGGAGGACAAGGGGCGTTCGCTGGCATACACGAATGAACCGCATGGATTCCGGGTGATGACCAAACAAGAAAGGTTCCTAACGCTTTTGGCTGTTGAACAGATTAAAAAAAGCGGAGAATCTCGGTATGAGACCGTACACAAAACCCTCGGGCCAGCTACGCCAGTCAGTACCCCTGTCCATGGTGTCGAACTGGTGTCGCCAAATCAAGACCAGCTGTCTTTTGGACTCTAAGGTCACAGGAAATCAGCAGTTACGGAGATACCGTCTTTCTTTTTTTCGTAGTACACGATAGGAACATTGATCGTCTCAGCGAGGCTTGGTTTTAACCTATAGGTTTCAGGCTTGATCGAGACGGGTTGATTACCCACGTACCCATCAACACCTTGGGATTCCTCCAACGGCGTTGCAGTCCGGAATGGTCTGTTCAAACGTTCGGACAAGGCTCGAAGTATCGCCGATTGGAATCTCAATCCAGCTCGCGTATTTCGACAGCGTCGGCGGTTCTTCCGCTACCGTTTCCTGCACAACGGCGTTCGGAATTTTAAACGTTCACAAGTTTTTCCTCCAATTGTGATGTATATCGGAGGCCAAGTACGAAACTCGATTTTGCCAGACATTGCGACTTAGTCGCGTCGATACCACGTACCATAGCATCGTCGTTCCAGCAGATCTGTGGATATTCCGCTGAATCCTGCCACCCATTCCGGAGCAAACCTGCCACCCTGTGGCTGTATGCAACCTCGCGTCAGCCAGCATAGGGCGCCGGCAGGTTTGTTGTCAATCTAAGGGTGTTTGGCGCCGTCTGCTCCCTCCTTTCAGTTCAAATATCCAGGGCGTGTGGGCGAGGCGGTC
>JAQIBO010000284.1 GCA_027859055.1 Spirochaeta sp. | reverse complement strand
GCGACCCGCATCGCCGGCATGGGCGGCTTCAATCGCCGCCAAGACTAATCTGCTCGCGATGAATGCGGCGATTGAAGCCGCCCATGCCGGCGATGCGGGTCGCGGTTTCGCGGTCGTTGCAGAGGAAATTCGCAATCTGGCGGAGTCTAGTTCTCAGTCGGCAAAGGAGATCAGTAACTCGCTGAAAGATACGATTGAGAATATCGGGACTGCTGAAAAGACTACCGAAAAGACCGGCAAGGTGTTTGAAGAGATGCTACGCATGGTACGGGACGTATCCCAGAGTATGAGCGAAATGCAAAACTCAACCACTGAGCTCTCCGAAGGAAGTAACCAGATCGTTGAAGCACTCGCCTCGTTGGTTGAAATTACCCACGACGTGCAGGGTTCCTCCGGCGACATGAACGAACGCGTCCAGGCGATAACCCAGTCGATGGAGACGCTGCGGAACGTCTCCTCGGATACGGCGGCGGGTATGTCGGAAATGGCATTGGGAATTCAGGAGGTGGCGATGGCCGCCCAGGCGGTGTCCGACGCGGGTTCTCACAACTCGGAAAGCGTTGAACACCTCGAGCAGCTGATTTCGCAGTTCAAGCTCCGCGCCGACGCCGCGATAAACGGGGCGGCGTCCGGTGCTGCGGCGAGCGACGCGGGAACAACCGGACGCGGGCCGGCGGGGGACGCGACCTAAGCGAGAAATCCGGCGTCGCATGGAACACGTTGATTTCACAGTTACGTCGGGTTTTCGCCGGCTCACCGGCGGGTAATCCGCCGGTAGACAACGTATACGCCGCCGGCAACAACCGCACCGGCTCCCCCGATGATTATCAATTGCACCCACGCGCCGGCGGCGAGGGCGTCCCCCATTGCAACCATTCCGTAGGCGAACGGTGCGATGCCGATCGCGGTTGCTATGGCGTACTGGCGGAAACTGATCGCTCTGGTCAGTCCGAGTACGTAGCTGGGAATCTCCACCGGCAGGATAATGCGCATCAGGATCACCGACAAAAAACCGATGCGGGTGGGAACCCGCGCTTCCCAACGGTGCAGCGTCTCTGCACCGACGATACGGACCAATGCGGGGCGCCCGAGACTGCGGGCGACCAGAAATGCGATCATCGCTCCGATCCACCAGCCGAGTGCACTGAGCGTCCCGCCAAGCCACACCCCCCACGCGGCGGCGGCGACGGGAATAAGCGGCAGTGAAGAAAGCGGTAACACGACAATTCCCGCCGCCATGACAATCACGTACAGCCCCGCCGCCGCGATACCGTAGTCATCGAGAAGCGCTCCCGTGAGGGAAATCAACCGCGGGATATACCGTGCGGACAGGACGACGCCTGTCACGAAGATCACGAGTACGAGCAGGCGGAGCCATACCGGGGAGGACCGTGGTCTGACGGACTTCGGTGGTTGGTCAGAGTTCGACCGGTTCGTGGTCATTTGCGGCGGAACCGGCTTATTGTGATCACGGCACCCGTCACGAGTATGAGGGCAAACGCGGCGAACAGAACGATTCGCCGCCGCGGAACGCCGCCAAACGCTCCCGAGCCGCTCGGTGCACCGTGCGGCATAAACCAGCGTTGATCGTGTCCGCCGATCATTCCGGGGGCGCCGACGCTGCCATGCCAGGTCGGGATACGACCACCCCGTTCCACGTACGCCTCTCCCAGGGCGGTATGCAGCGCATCAAGGCGCTCCGACCCCTCGCCGCCCATCATCGCGTTCATCCATTCGTGCCACTGTGGATCCCCAACCATCACTCCCATCACCGCCCGTCCGAGGCGAATCAGTTGTTCAGACGTCATCTCCGTAACGGAAAGACCCTGCACCGTTGTGGCGCTGTGCGCCGCCAGGGTTTCCGCCACGACGCGGTCGAGGGTCTGTTCGGGATTTGCCGGTGGAAACTGTGTCGTTTCAGCCGGAACGGAAGCTGCAACCAGAACAAAGCCGAGCCCCCACAAGAATAGCTTGATCACGTGCACAATCGGACCGCTTCCATATTTCGCTCCTACGTCTCCTCCGGATACGCGCACGCTTCAAAATGACATTCCCGGTGCTGGTCATGGATCAGTTTGCAGCATAAAACCTGATGTCCCCAGGGTATCACGCGGTAGATCAACGCACCAAGTTGCGCGCCGATGATCGGCGCAACTACATAGACCCAGTGATGGTGCCAGATCCCGCTCATGATTGCCGGCGCCAGGCTCCGCGCCTCGTTCAGGCTGGTTCCCGAGACGTGCGCCTCCGCCCAGACGGCGGTCATAACGATAATACCCGCGATAAGCGGCGTCAGATGGTTGACGCGTGGTCGGTTGGACACCAGCAGGATCGTCAACATCAGTATTGCAGTGGCGATGATTTCCGCGATCACAACAATCCAGAGCGGAAACCCTGTCCCCGGTTGGGTGGCGCCGACAGCGATCGCATCGGACCAGCCGAGCCATTGAACCAACACCAGCCACGGCGCCATCACTCCGAGGATACCACCGGTCAGTTGCGCACCGATATAGCGCACCGCGTCGCGGATCCGGATTTTTCGAAGTGTGAGAAACGCGAGTGTTACCGATGGATTGATGTGGCCGCCGGAAATCCGCCCGAGGGGCGAGTAGATCAGAAGCGTTGCGCCGCCGGCAAAGAAGAAGCCGGTTATCAACCGGCGGGTGGCGTCACCAACCGGCATCGCAGCGGCCGGCGAGGCGGCGCTCCAGAAAAAACCAACCGCAAGCAGGCCGAAACCGACCATCCCCGCGGTTCCCGCCAATTCGGCAAGCCAGGCGCGCCGCTTCAACATTTTTGTGTCCACGTCTTCCCTTTCCGTGCGGCTCGTTCAACCAAGCATGTACTTCAGATCAGAGGTATACGTCGGATACGCCCAGGGAAACTCACGAAACTCCGTCGCCGTGGTCCCCTGTCGCGCGGCCAGGGCAAGGGTATTAACCAGTTCACCCGCCAGAGGTGCCAGAATATGAGCGCCCAGGATCTGATCGGTTTTTTCGTCAATCATCACCTTGTAGCGGACGTGGCTTTCGTTCAAGCGGCGGTAATTCGGCCATCCCGCGCCGCTTCCGCGGTTGATTTTTACTCCGCCGCGGGTACGGGCTTCC
>JAQIBO010000269.1 GCA_027859055.1 Spirochaeta sp. | reverse complement strand
ATCCTGGACGACGCCCTGCGCAATGTTTTTCTCGAATACCTTCCGGGAGTGGATGTGGCGCCAGTGGTGGGTTCGTCGGATGTGTCGGTGAGCGGAGCGGATCGATTATTGCCGACCGGAGGTAAAGACGGACACGAACAGTGTCGGCAATTTGACGTGTTTCTGCCGGATTCGGCGCCCGGTCTGGGTCGGCTTCTGAAGGAGGTCGACCGCCGGGATCTCGTGCGGGTGAAACGGATCGCAATGTACGCGCAAAAAATGGACTCGGTCTCCGTGAACGACGTTCCGGCGAGACGCCTGATCGACTATTACCGGACGCTGCCCAATTGCGTGGCCTCCGTTGCACTTGATTCTCCAGCAGAGTGAGCAACTCTGCTGCGGCGCACGCGGTCGGCGTTATGCGGTCTGCGCTATGCGCATTAATCACGTTCCAGTGTTTTTGCCTCATCCCAGAGTGCGTCGAGTTCTTCAAGGTCGCAATCCTGTAATTCTCGTCCCGATTCAGCAATACGACGCTCAATATGGGTGAAACGCTCCTGGAACCGCCTGTTTGTACGTGAAAGCGCCACGGAGGGATCCGTCTTCAGATGACGCGACACATTTACCACTGAAAAGAGAAGATCCCCAAGTTCGTCTTCAATCTGCCGGTCATCCCGGGCGCGGCTCGGCTCAGTATCCGCCCCAATTTCAACCATTCGCGCTTCAAGCTCGGCCAGTTCCTCGCGTACTTTTTGCAGCGGGGATTGAATATCAGGCCAGTCAAAGCCGACTTTTGCCACTTTCCGTTGCATCTCATACGCGTGTTCGAGGGGAGGCAGGCCCGGGCTGACCTGCGTCGGGCTCTCAGAGCGGCCTTCCTGTTCTTTCTTGATCTGATTCCAGTTGGCGACAACTTCATCGCTGCCGCTCACCGCAACGGCGCCAAAGACGTGGGGATGCCGGCGGATCAGTTTTTCACCATTTTGCTGAAGGACGTCGGCGAGGGTGTATCCGAACTCAAGCTCCAGGGCGTCGGCGATCAACATCACAACCAGCAGCACATCGCCTAATTCCTCGGAAATGTGATGATCGTCATTATCGTGAATCGCGGCAACCAGTTCAAATGATTCCTCAACGACAAAGCGGCGAAGCGTAGTGAGGGTCTGTTTTCGGTCCCACGGACACCCGTCGGCCGCCCGGAGGCGTCGAATGATACCAGCGTAATGTTGAAACACATCGGCTTCGCTCCGGCGTTCGTATGGCTGGATCGAAGCTTCAACTTCAGGGAATACCGGTATGTAGCCATTTTCTCGGTTGTTTTGCACGCGTTGCACCTCTCCATTCATATGTACAAGTCGTTAGTAGACAGAATATCCATTATCGGAAGTAAAAAAGATGGTGAAAATTCGGTTTTCGGGCGCGTGTCGCGCGGTGGCAAAGCGTTGGCGAATACGTGCTCACCAAGGGCTATTCCAAATTCAGTCTCCATATTCGTCTTTTCGTTCGCTGAGATACGAAAAAACGGTCAACAACAGTGACGCCGCGATCAGTGGCGGGAAAATATTGAACACTCCGTTTATTGCCGTCAGGATACGGATAAGGTCATCGAAGAAAAAATCAACAAGGCCGCCGACAAACGAACCCACTATCGCAACGAGCGCGGCGCCCCAGAAGTGGCCGGAGAATCGGCGACGAAAGACGAAGACGAACAGAAGAGCGACAAACAGTCCGGTGACGATATAGCTGAGACCGACAGCGAGGTAAAGTGTTCTCACGACAGTATTGGTATCACGGATCAGTTATCGGAGACAACAACAGTCCCTTCACTCAGCCGGAGCGGTTCGCTGTAATACGGCTGAAAATCGGTCCCATCGACGCCATACGCGATCGCGTACAATACGATCGTGAGTTGGTCGTTGAAATCGCCTCCGAGGTCAAAGGTCGTCCCGGAGAACATCTTTGATATATCAACATCAGAGGCGTCGTATCCAGGTGCATACCAGAAACTCTCGTACAGATCGTCCGGGCGGGATACACCGGATACGTTGGAGTTTCGTCGTCGGTAGCCGCGTACAGATGTCGCCCCATTACTGGCAGAGACGATAAGATCTGCTTCAGAGGGGGTCGAATCGACACTGGAAGCGGCTCGCTGGGCGGCCTCGCGGAGGTCGAGGGTAAACGTGATCGCGGAGTCTGTAGGTGGCAACGGGACGCTTGGCGGGGTATCACCGGTTATAAACGATCCCACCGTGGCGGGGTCACCTCCCCTGCTTGTCACCGGCACCAACCGCACAAATCCACGCGCCTGCAACCTCCATGGACCGGTGTCCAGGGGTGAGGTTTCGATGTATGACTCATCAGCGGAGATCGATGAGGAAGCAGCCGATCCTGCAGGGGGATACAATTTGTAGTACAGGTCATAGCCCTTGAAGTCGTCAAAATCGTTGTTGGGATTATGATCGAATGTCAGAATCTGGAGTCCGGGACTGTCAATGGAAGACACCCGGGGATTGACCGGCGGTTCAAGAGTGCTGATCGACGGGAGGCCGCAGGCGATCAGACCAAGGAGAATCGCCGGAATGACCGCCATACGGACGTGCGAGGGACTGTGTGAGCGATCCTCTTGCGTTTCAGTCAGGGCTGCAATCCTTCCGGAACATCGATCAATTCGTAGATCTGAACCGGCTTGTTCTTGCCTTTGACGCGGATATTGTCGAGCTCGCGCGCAATGACGCGATCTTTTACGAGTCCATATGTATACTCACTGATGATGATGTTGGTCGCGTACTGTTTGTTGGTGCCCTCCAGGCGCGCACCAAGGTTCACGTTGTCCCCCATCAGCGTGTAGTTCATCCGCCCGAGACTTCCCATGTTTCCGACAGTCATGATACCGGAGTTCAGGCCGATACCGATATCGATCCGTTTCTCCGGCGGCCATTCCGCATTGAGTTCACCAAGCCGATCCATCTGCCGGATTGCAGATTTACACGCCAGGATCGCGTGGTCTTCCTGCGGCAACGGCGCACCCCAGAAGCACATCACCTCGTCACCGACGTATTTGTCCAGGGTGCCGCGGTACTCCAGAATAATATCGGTCATCGCCGTGAGATAGATATTGAGATGGTTGACCAGTTCCTGTGGAGTCATCGACTCGGACAAGGTTGTGAATCCGCGAATATCGCTGAAAAAAACGGTCAGGTCTTTATCGATACCGCCGAGTTCCGGCGGGCTCTCAAGAATCTCGCTGACGACGGCGGGACTCACGTATTTGCCGAACATATCTCGAATCCGACGCTTGTCCTTTTCCTCCGTGACAACCCGATACACGACGATGCTCACGAACGTCAGCAGCATCGCCAGCGCTGGAGAGGAAAAATTGACCATAAACGCCCGGACATCAAACAGAATTGTCGCGGTAAAAAAGTAGGCGATGATGATGACACCGGTCAGCAACATTGCCCAGATCGTGGAGAGTCGCGAGCTCATAAATGCAACCACCAGGGCGGCGCCAACGAGGATCGCAATGTCCATCCATGAGGGAGCGTACCGGACGAACTGGTCCATCAAAATCGTGTTGAGCGCGTTGGCGTGGACCTCGACTCCGTACATCAGGCCGTAGGGCGTCAGCTTTTCATCGTCCGCCATACCTTGTGAGAACGCGCCGACCATCACGATGTCGTTCTCGACGGCGCGCGTAGGCGGCCATTCCTGCGGGTTGGGACCCGGGACGCGGGCGGCGTAGCCGTAGTATGGCCGAACGGGAAAGGTCTGATGTCCGTCGCGAGCTGCGCTCGATCTGCGACCCATGTAATTTATGAGCATCGTACCGTGTTCATCGATCGGAATAACCAGCTCGTCGGTATTCCGGTATTCCGCAGCTTCGAGCTCGCCGCCGTTTTCGTCATACACTGCGGGTTCAACCAGGACACGATAGTCTGTCCATTCACCCGATTCGGTATCGAAATACTGGGGATCGGGAATGCGGATATATTCGCCGATTCGGATTTCGGCGTCTTCAAGATCTTTGTTGAAATAGTCCAGTGCGAGGGCCAGGGTGATTGACGGAATAAACTGCTCACTAAAATGGGTCAGTACAAAGGTGTAGCTGTCAGCAGTGCCGTCACCGTCCTCATCGACGGGAAGTTGCGGGGCGTCGCTCTCGAGTTGCGCACGCAACTCCTCAAGTCCCGCCGCGGTCAGCGGTGTATCAACCGCGTGGTCACGCCCCTGGCGGTCAAACCAGACCAGGCGCTCGTAGTTGGCATCATCAACGGCAAAACCGGCCTCGAGGTCCTCGAAATAGAACTGGTCGAGCCGTTCAGAAAGACGCGCAACCATCGGCTGACGGCGGTACACGCTGTCGAAGTCATCCCACAGGTTCGCGTGGCCGTACCCGCCGGCAGAGGATGCAAACGGCTGAAGCGGCGGCTGGAGTCCGAAAAACGACGGTAGTCCCTTCCAATCGCCCGTCACGTTTGTCAGGCGACCTGACGCGTCAAAAAGACGTTCGTGGCGTTCAAAAAACTCATCGTAGTTGGAAGGGTTCGGCTCACTGAACTCAAGAATTGTCTCGAGATACACCCGTTCGTTCTGTTCCATCGCGTCGTACAGCAACGCATCGTCGACCGCATCGCTCGGTTCTATAAAGAAAAGGTCAAGGAACAACGATCGTTCGCGTTGTGTCTGATCGGATATGCGCGCGAAGGAGTTGATCAGATCGGCGTGACGGTAACGCGGAAAGGGCCAGCGCCCGAAACGTGAGAGCGTCGTGGAGTCAATTCCGACGATCAGAATATCGTCGGAAATGTCGGGGTTGCGCTGGACGAATGTGACACCTTCCTGAACCGTTTCGGCCTGAAAGATGTTTTTCATATTGAAATGAACGTCGAGCATTTTGAGTTCAAGACGTTCGGGAATCGCAGTGCCGAAGTTCAGGA
>JAQIBO010000133.1 GCA_027859055.1 Spirochaeta sp. | reverse complement strand
GCTCCGGACCCGCCTCAAAGAGCTTGTTGACGTAGTACAGGCGCGACCGGGCGTGGCGGGATTCGCTCTCACCCAGCTCACCGACGTGGAACAGGAGGTCAACGGGTTGCTCTTCCCGGATCGTACACCGAAGCTGGATATTCCGACGATCCGGGAGATCATTATCGGAAAAACCTGATACGATAAACCCATGAGACGACGCATTCTCACCGTTGAATACGAGGCGGTCGGGGCCCTGGCAAAAGCGCTCTCGTCGCCGGTACGCCGTCAGATAATCGACACCCTGGCCACGGGGGAGCGGTCGATTCAGGAACTCGCCGACCACCTCGGGATTCCCCAATCATCGTGCACCGTCAACGTCCAGGCGCTGGAGCGGGTCGGCCTCATCGCCACGCGCAACGAACCCGGGACCAAGGGGAGCCGAAAAGTGTGCTCCGTCTCCTACGACGAGGCGATCATCCCGATTCACGGCGCGCACCAGACGCCTGACGACGGCGCGATTGAAGTGGACATGCCGATCGGTTTGTACACCGATTACGATATCGACGGACCGTGCGGTCTGGTCAGTGAAAGCGGGGTGATCGGCCGGTTTGACCGGGAAGAGAGTTTCCTTGATCCCCACCGCGGTGCCGCCCAGTTGATCTGGTTTACCGACGGATGGCTTGAGTACCGCTTCCCCGTGGAGATTCCCCCGTCCCGCACCCCCGTTGCACTGGCGATCAGCATGGAAATCTGCTCCGAGTTTCCCGGATTCAAAAACGCGTGGCCCAGCGATATCACCGTCTGGATCGGTGGATTCGAGATAGGGACGTGGCGGTCTCCCGGAGATATGGGCGGTCGCCGGGGCCAGTACACCCCGGACTGGTGGAGCCTTGATAACACCCAGTTCGGGTCCCGAAAAGAGTGGCGCGTAACAGCGGAGGGATCGTTCCTGGAGGGCTCCCGGGTGGGAGATCTGACGATCGACCGACTGGATCTTGCCCACCGCTCAAAAATCACCGCCCGCATCGGTATCGCTCCCGACGCGGAATACCACGGCGGGATAAACGTGTTTGGTCGCCATTTCGGAAACGTGAACCAGGATATCATGCTCCGGGTGGAACTGGCGTAACATTTCCGCCGCCGCCGGGTGAGCAAACACGGGTGTTGGTGGTACAGTACCGGGTATGGAACAGCTGTGGTTGGTCCTGAGTCTCCTCAGCCTGGTAACCGGCTTCGGGCTCGTTGTGGCTCTGCTTGTCCTCAAACGCCTCGCCCCACTGACGTTGCCGCCAGTCATTGCCGTCGTATTCGCCCTTCTGGCGATCGGCTTTGCGATCTTTTTTGGCGTCTATCTCAGCCTGGTGGATATCCCGCGCAACGTGATCGCCTACAAAGTGATAAATGCCGCCGCCTGGGGCGTCCCGGCGTGGGCGCTGGTGTGGTTTGTTCTGTGGGATACGGCGGTACGCCGGGGGACGCTAACGCACCACGCAGCCCGGAACATTTCTGTCGTAACGGGCGTCCTCGTCGTCCTGGCCGCGTGGTTTACCGTCAATCCCCGTACCGTCGCCGCGGCGATGATACCACCAATGGCGCGGACGGTTGCAATTCTTGCCGTCGCGTCGGGTATCACCGGCCTGGCGCTGGTTGTCGCGGTTCTGTCGCTCAAGCGGAGCAAAACCACCGCCAGCCGTCCGTGGCGGGCGTTCTTTCGCGGCTTCGGCCTGGCGTTTCTGGTTCTGTTTCCCATCCAGATGGTGGACCTCACCCTCGGTGTCCTGGCTCCAGTGATGGACTTCCAGTGGAAGGATGGTTTCGCATTTGCCGTGGCCTACGGCGCCGCGAACGTGATACTGATTTTTGCGATTATCGGCGGCCTGCGGTTGACCACCGCCGGGGGAGAGTCGACCTCCGTACCTGGAACGTTTGTGGATTCCTACGGAATTACGCCGCGGGAACGGGACGTTCTTGAGGGGCTCATCAGCGGCAAGACGTACCGGGCTATCGCGGAGTTGCTGTACATCTCACCGCGAACGGTGGAAACCCACGTGCAGACGATCTTCCGCAAGTGCAACGTCAACTCCCGGGCACAAATGGTGCATCTGGTTGCTTCGTTTGAGGCGCTACGTTCGGGTTGACGTCGCCATCACGCGAGGCGCCACCATTCGCCGTAGAGCGCCGTCTCTTTGAGCACCGGTCTTTCCACAGGCATTTTCGCGGCGATCGCTGCGGGAGGCGAACCACCGAAGCAGTACGCTGCGATCTCGAAGGCGTTTGCGAGGTAATTCCCCGCCGCAGTATATGCTGCGGCGAACCCCGCTTCGCCGCCGTGGGCGTCGGCCTGGATCGCGTGGATCAGTTCATGCGCAAGGAGCGCCGCCGTCGATACGGAGGCAACGGTTCCGTCCGCGTCGCATTGAAGCGGCCCGTAGGTGTAGATGCTGTCGCCAACGCTGATCATATCCACCCCGTCGAGGTACGGGATTCCGAGATCGGAAAACGCTGATTTCACCAGCGTCTCATCAACCTCCGGGTAGACGCGTGCCCGGGCGATCTTCTCGCGGAGGTACCGCGGGAGTTCACGGTGTCGTCTCAGTGCTGCCAGGTAATCGCGCGTGACGGCGTCAAACAGATCGACGTGGTCGTGGATGATATCCGCGAGGTGGGGAGCGTCCACCAGATTCGCCAGGGGAACGGGAGAGATACCCGCTTCAATCGTTCGTTTGTAACGATCGATAATGTCCTGAACGTCCGATGCACGATCACTCACCGTTGCGCTCCGATCGACTCGAGGGTGTAGAACTCCCGCTCTCCGTTGGTGCCACGAACGGCGTGGCGCCCGAGGGAGCGAATCTCGTAGTCGGTAATTCGGCCATCGATTGCGGAACGCACCGGGTCAGAGAAGAGAAGACGCGTTTCAAATCGTTTGTTCAGTTTCTCGTAGCGCGACGCCATATTCACCACATCGCCGAGGGCGGTGTATTCGATGCGGTCGGTGGATCCGACGTTTCCTACCAGCGCGTCGCCGGAGTCGATCCCGATCCCGATCTTCAGGTCTATTTCGAAGGAATCGGCGAACTCGTCGTACGCACGATCCACACCGGTGAGTACATCGATGCACGCCTGCAGGGCGCGGACCTCCGGCTCCTGCATGTCGTCGGGAGCTCCAAAGATCGCAAAGACCGCGTCGCCGAGGTACTTGTTGATCAACCCGCCGTTGCGCTTGATCGCGTCGGCCACCTCCTCATAGAAGCGGTTGAGAAAATCGAGGATCTTGTCCGGTGGGTTGGTCGCGCAGTAGCTGGTGAACCCGCGGATATCAACAAACAGCGCGGCGATATGCGCCGTCCGCCCGGCAAGGAGCGACGGGTCACGGAGCATCTTCTCGGCGACCTCTTTGGAAACGAACTTGTACAGACTTTCAACGAGTTGCGCTTCCCGTTGTTCGTGAAGTTTGAGCTGGATCGTCTGTTCCATCTGCTGGGTCATAAGTTCGGCCTGTCGCCCGATCAGGCTGCGGATCGTTTTCGGGACCAGAAGCAGGGAAAACCCGAACACGGCAATATAGAGCGACTTGTAAAGCTGCCCCATCGGGTCCGCCGACGCGACGCGCTGGACGAGCTCCGGGTCCAGGTAGGGATAGCGGACGAAGTAGGCCACGTTGAACACGACGATCGTGTACAGCGTTGCATACACAATGAGGCGGCGATCGTGGCGCAGTGTCGCGTACAGCAGGAGAACCGGATACAGGAGAATTGTCGCGAACGTCGCGACGGCGAGTTGGCTCCCGTAGAGCGACGTGATGAAGTGATTGAAAGTGATCAGCGAGATGTCGAGAGTGACCGAGATATACTTCACTATCGGGGTGTCCAGGAGCCCCTTCCGGTAGAGTACGGTCAGCACCACGTTGTAGAGGACCGTCACCCCGACAAGGCCGAGGGAGTAGGGCACCGCGCCGAGGTACCGGCCTGTCGCGAGCATCAGCATCGCCCCGGGCAACACAGTGAGAACGATCACCCATCGAAGAAAATAGGCCGCCTTCTCACCCTTCACCGCTTCCGCGTGGAACAGGGTGCGAAATTCCTGAGTTTCCATACAGAGATTATCGGCAGGAGACTCGTTTTTACCACCGGACAACAACGTTGTGGTTCTTTCAGAGGAACCTATCGGCCGGTCTCATTGATCGGAGGCTCGGGAATCGCCATCAAGACGCGAATTGTACCCGGGAAGACCTCGTCACCCCGCGAGCTCGCATCGGGGAAGGTGATACTGCCGTCGTGCTCCTGGATAAAGGCGTTCACCATCTCAAGACCAAAACCGGTGCGTCCCGCCTTTACATCCTCCGGGAACCCCGGACCGTTATCGGAGACCTCAAGGACGTATTTCTCGGTGGCGGCACTTTCGGTTCCCCGAAACGCGACGGCGATTCGCGGCGCCCGCGGATCACACCCGTACTTAATCGCATTGATAACCAGTTCATTGGCGATCATGCCCAGGTGAGCAGCGACGCTCCGCGGCAGAACAATATCATCGACATCGATCGTCACGTCGACTTCCGGTTCTCCGAGGCTGTGTGATTTGACAACGCTTTGCAGAAGGTTTGCCAGAACCGGCTGTATTCTGACCGTTTCGAAGTCATCCGAACGGTACAGGAGATCGTATATCTCCGACATCAGACCGACCCGGCTTTCAGCATCCGCAAACGCCCGTTGTTCCGCATCGGTGGATGCCTCGTGCCGTTGAAGAGATAGAACCGATTGCACCATTGACATGTCGTTTTTAATTCTGTGGTGAACTTCCCGGAGCAGCACATCCCGCTCGCGAAGGAGCTCCGAAAGTCGCGCGGTCCGTTCCGAGACTATCGATTCCAGTTCCGCCCGTTCCGCGGCGTTACGCCCTTCAAGGAGTACTGCCGCCCATCGGGATACCAGAAACAGGAGCACACCCAATACGGCGGTCACGCCAATGAAAACGGAGATTTCGCGGCGCGTATCTGCAAAGATGACGGCCCGCGCTTCCGCGACCTGTAGCATCCACCCTTCGGAAAGAGCGTGCTCGCGGGAAATGACGGGTGGACGCTTGCCACCGCGCATCGCCACTGAACCGTCTGAGACCGACAGTATCGCTTCCTGAACATCCCGGTGACGTACCGCGATGTGTCCGACCGGTGCGTTTGAAACGGTCTCCACCAGGCGGGTATGGAGCGACTCAAGGGACAACGCAACCAGATCCCATCCGACCAGTCCCGCCGCCGGGTCAAATATGGAGACGATATAGAAATAGTACCGAATCGATTCGTTGCCGTCGTGTACAACGCCACCGGGGCGGGGCGCCGAATCCAACCCCGGCGTGTTGTCGGAGGGGAGGTGATCCGGCGCGGGCAGACCGAGAGGGTTGGCAAAACCAACGCGCCGTCCGGACCGATCATAACGAATTGCCGCGATGATATCCTTCGTGGCGGCGACGGCATCACCGAGTTTCGGGTCCGTAAAGGCGCGGTAGTCCGCAAGAGTGGTTTCACCATCCAGGAGGCGCACCAGTTCTTCGCGTATCCGGGTGCGGCTTGGAATCTGCGAAGCCAGCTGATGGTGGATCTCAAAGAAGTCTTCCACTTCAGATTGAACCAGGGCCGCTTCCGCCTCAAATCGGTGGATATCCCGATCTTCCAGGAGATTCCGGATCGGAAGCAACAGGGCGAGGATGATCAGCAGCGTGATTGCGACGGCGGAAATCTCGGCAAGGCGGATAAACCCGATGCGCCACGTCGCGGCGCCGGAACGAGCCTCCCGGGATCGATTGGTTCCCATGCCACAATAGTCGCCGAAGTGCGATGGCGATGCAAGGATGCCGGGGGTGGATCACACACAGCGGGGCGCGCTGTTCCGGGAAGTAGTCGTTGCCTGCCGCGTTTCGTACCTTCCCCTGGAGAGGTAAAACAAGATGGGGACGACGTACTCACTGGGAAAAACGGACCTCGAGGTGACGCCGATCGGTCTGGGGTGCTGGCAGTTCTCCCGGGGCAAAGGACTGGCCGTCCATTCCGTAGGAAACGGTGAGGGAAATCGTCAGGATCACCCTTGATGGTGGCATCAACTGGTTTGATACCGCGGAAGTCTACGGCAACGGCGCCTCGGGGCAGTCGCTGGCGGAGGCGCTCCGTTCTCTCGGGATTGAGCATGACCGGTATGTTCTGGCG
Source organism: Spirochaeta sp. (assembly GCA_027859055.1). GTDB lineage: Bacteria > Spirochaetota > Spirochaetia > DSM-27196 > Alkalispirochaetaceae > Alkalispirochaeta. The sequence continues at coordinate 13,031 of JAQIBO010000133.1, read as the reverse complement.
GACAAGTGGTTTCCCGCGTTCCGGTTTGCCGATTCGATTCAGAAAACGTTTCCGCAACGCCTCCGCGCCCTGGACGGAATCGCGATAGATCTGCACCAGATACACCAGCCGTTCAGTTTTTCCAGCGTGGAGCAGCAGATTGCCCGGATGGGTGAGCTGGTTCGGCAGGGGAAGATCCGGGGAGTCGGCGTGAGCAACTTCGACACCGACAGGATGCGGAAAGCGTACGCCCGCCTGACCGTGGAGGGATTGCCGCTTGCATCCAATCAGATGCGCTTCAGTCTGATAGATCGGGAAATAGAACGGGACGGCGTTCTTGATGCGGCACCGTCCACGGCCGACGCAGCGCTGCGTCCCTCGGCGCCCCGAAAATGGATGAAACGGTTTAAACCGGAGGGACTGGCGGCAACGGAACCGCTGATCCGGGAACTCCGTACAGTGGCCGAGCGGCACACGGCGACTCCCGCGCAGATCGCCCTTGCGTGGACCACCCAGTACCACGGAGAGATGATCGTGGCGATTCCCGGTGCAAGCTCCGTCACCCAGGCGCAGTCAAACGCCGGCGCTATTGAAATTACCCTCACCCGGGACGAGCTGAATCTCCTCGCTGAAGCGGGACTGGAAGCGGAAACGCGGTTGAAACAGAAGGCGGGCTGATCGGTCGCGATACCGGCCGTTATTCCCGTCCGGCGGATGCGCTTTCCTACCCGGGCTCCGGTTGTCTCTGTTACAATTGAGGTACCTGGAGGCATTACCGATGAGCCCAAAGCTGCAACGAACGAGTGACCGCGTTGATGAGGAGATGATTCAGAATCTTCAGGACCGGCGGGACCAGGTGCTCTCAGAAATTGACGAATACAACAAGGAGCGCGATCGGATACGGGCGATGCTTGGCCGTATTGGTGGGAGGAGCTACTCCAAAAAGGACATGGTGATAAACATCGTGTTCCTGATCGCGATCCTTACGCTGTTTACCCTGGAGCTCACTACAAAATTTCTCCCGGCGTACATCTCGATCGAGATCAGCGTCCTGTTGGTATCGGTGAAGATCGTGTGGATGATCCACAGCCAGCACCGGTTCAACCACTTTCAGTTCTGGGTGCTCAATTCCATCGAATTTCGGGTAAACGATATGCAGAAAAAGGTGTCGTCTATCGAACGTCGTGTCGGACCCGGTGACAATGCCGGCGCGGGGAAAGGGAATGAGGCCAGAGACCGGGCATAGAAACGACCCAGCGCAGAAGCCGAGGGGGGGTGTAAATTGAACTTGACAGGTACAATTTACACCCCTTGCCATGAGATATGATCGAGCGAGCCGTGACCGAGCAGCTTACGACCCTCTTTCAGCAGTACCCGGTGGTAACGATCACGGGACCGCGGTAGAGCGGCAAGACCACACTTGCGCGAGCGGCCTTTCCGCATCTTGCCTATCGCAATCTGGAGGACCCGGACACGCGGCTTTTCGCAACGGAAGATCCCGTAGCGTTTTTTCGCTCAATTCCCGATGGAGCGATTATTGATGAGTTTCAGCGTGTGCCGGAACTCACCTCTCGCATCCAGGTTCTGGTGGACGAGCATCGCCACAACGGGCAGTTCATCCTTGCCGGCAGCCGGAGCTTCCAGACCTCGGATCGGATCGCCCAATCCCTGGCCGGCCGGACCGCTATCGTCCGCCTCTTGCCGTTTTCTATCGACGAACTCCGTGAAGGGATACCGAACCTTCCCGCTGACTCGGGTACGTACCTGTTCCGCGGGATGTATCCCCGGGTATGGGATCAGGATCTTGACCCCACCGTTGCGTATGGGGCGTACGTCGAGACGTACCTCGAACGCGACCTGAGGCAGCTTTCGCACATCAAGGATCTCGCTCAGTTTCAGCGGTTTCTTGCCTTGTGCGCGGGGAGGATTGGCCAGATCCTTAATTTTTCCAGCCTTGCTGACGATGCGGGGATCAGTCATAAGACCGCCGGTGAGTGGGTTTCGTTGCTCGAGGCGTCTTATGTTCTCTTTCGTCTCCCTCCCTTTCACGCCAACATAAACAAACGGTTGATCAAGTCTCCCAAGTTGTATTTCTACGACCCGGGCCTGGCTAGCTGGTTGATCGGTATTGAGGATCAGGGGCAGATCCTGACGCACCCCTTGCGAGGCGCGCTTTTCGAGAACCTGGCGATCACCGAGTTGGTGAAGTACCGCTACAACCGCCTCCGCCGGCACAACCTCATGTTTTTCCGGGACGCCAAGGGCCACGAGGTGGACGTACTGATGTCGCAGGCGGACACGTCAGTGCCGATCGAGATCAAGTCATCCGCCACGTTTCGGTCGGATTATTTCCGCGGGATCCAGTATTTTCGGGACCATGTTCAACCGGGACAGAAGGGTGCCGTGGTATACGGCGGTGACCGGACGGAGGAGCGCTCCGCCGGCCACGTGTGCACCCTCTTCACCTTGACCGAAACGGTGAGCACGGTCCTTGATGGAACGTAATCCGGGATGATAGGACGCTCCGCAGATCGGCAGTTTCGCCGATGGCGGGTTGCCTGCTACGCCGCGGTGAGCGGGCTATTTGAGATTGACGGTTTCCCCCTGTGTCAGGATTGTTGTCGCGTAGCCCATCGCAGTATTGCCCCGGGTAAACCCGGGATGTGAGAGGGCGCAAAGGACGACCACGAGAATGGGTAACGAGTACACGGCCTCGTTCAAAGAGGCAATGGTTAAGAAGTTGAGCGGACCGGGCGGTGTGAACGCCGGTTCCCTGTCGGTGGAGACGGGGGTCCCGCAATCCACGCTCTCCCGATGGCTGCGGCAGTATGGTACCGTAGAGCCAGGGAGATCGACGATGAGCAACAAGAAGCGACCTGAGAACTGGCCAGCCGAGCAGAAGCTGAAGACGGTACAGGAGTACGGTGCACTGCCGGACGAGGAGGCCCAGGGGCGGTTCCTGCGCGAGCGCGGCCTGTACAGTGTCGACATCAAGCGATGGCGAGAGGAGATGCTTCAGGCGCTCGGTAGAAAGCCGAATCGCAAGGATCCGAAGAACCAGCGCATCAAGGAGCTCGAGAGAGAGCTGCGACGTAAGGAAAAGGCACTGGCAGAGACGGCTGCGCTTCTAACGCTCAAAAAAAAGCCCGCGATATCTGGGGGGACAGCGAGGACGACAGGTGAGCTCAGAGGATCGACAGACGGCGGTGACACTGGTCAGCGAGGCGGTCACCAGCGGAGCGCGTCGAGCTCCCGCGTGCCGAGTCCTGGGAATCACCGTGAGGACGCTTCAGCGCTGGGAGACCGAGGCTGGCTGAGACGCTGGGCGTCGCCGTCGACGCCGGTGTCCTGGCGCATGATGTCCTGAATGCTCTTGATGGTGGTGGTGATCATGGGTGCTCCTGGGTGATCGTCTGAAAACGCTGCATGATGGTTGTGTAGCGCTGCTGAGCCACGGGGTCGTGCGGCAGGTAGCCAAGCACCGCGTTCCGGAACCCAACGGTGGTGACAAGGGTGGTCAATGTCTGGCGGATGAACGTCTGTACCTCCGCCGCCGTGGTTCGGAACTCTTCCGGCAAGTCTGGTCGTCCGTCCACCACGCTGATGACATCCTCGATGTCGCGACTCCCGATCGGATCGTTGTTTCCGCGTTGGCTAAACGCTTCCAGTTTGGTTGCGATGAAGACAACCGGGTCAATGATGCGGACTGAGGTGCCCGACGGCAGCGCGACGGCGTGGGCGGTACGAATTGCCTCGGGATACCAACGGTTTGAGAACCCAAGGAGCCGTTCCTCGGTCGGCATGACATCGACGATTGTTCCGTCTACGTCCCAGCGACACAGGGGGGCACCAGGGTACGTGACGTTCCGAAATCCAATCTCGCGCAACTGGTCTTCAAACTCCGCGAAGGCACCACGGGAGGTAATCTCCACGATCACGTCGACATCGTCGGTAGTGCGAAACTCGGTAATTGACGGGTCTGTTACGAGGAGACGGACAACGGCGCCGCCAACGAAGACAACTTCTTCCGATAACGGACCAAGGGCGGCGGTAACCCGTTCGATCATCGCAATCGATTCATTCATGCCGCGGCCTCCTCACCAAGGATTCTCGGACGAAGCGCCTCTGTTGCGGCACTCCGCTCTCTGACGCGGCCGATCCGTAGTGCGTCAACGCATGCGAGCAGTTCGTACAACTCGGGGTCGCGCTCAGCTGCATACGGAACCGAGCGATACAAGGGGGTGAGGGAGACGCCGTGGGTGGTACCCGAGGCCGCCGGCCACACCGGTGGCAACGGTTCATCGGCGATGATGATGCCGTTCAGTGGTGGGGCGGCGTGAGCGGTGGGGATGCCCCACGCAGGAGCGTCTGCCTCCGCCGGAAAGGCGTAGCGCACGCCATGGACGAGAAATTCGAACAGATTGGGGTGCATGACGGTGTGCAGTACATCGGCGTACAGACGGGCACTCTGGGCACGGGTAATCGCCCCATGTACCTCCGAGGCGCTCATGCCGAGCTCTCCGGCCAGACCGGAATACGTCCACGATCGATCACCGATCGCGACGAGCTTGAGGAGGACGAGAACGTCTTGTGGTTTCAGGTTCAGACTCATACGTTTAGTGTATTCGTGATTCGCGAATATTTCAATTCCCAAAGTAGTCGTAGTCCAGTTCCTTCACCAGAATCGTCTCGGCAACAGAGACGCCGAGGTTGAACTGAATCATGAGGTCGGCGAGGCGATCTCCGTCAATAAGAATGATGCGACGATCGATGGAGGCGACGAAGTCGTGGGCGCCGGATGGAAACGAGCTGGTGGTGATGAAAACACCCTTCACCGACCGCTTTGAGAGCAATGCACCGGCGAAATCGCGTACCTCTTTGATCGGAACGGTATTTTGCCAACGTTTGGCCTGGATGTAGATCGTATCCAGGCCCAGCACGTCTTCCTTGATGACTCCGTCGATGCCGCCGTCGTTCGAGCGGCCAATTGCGCGCCCCGCGTCGACCACCGAGCCACCGTAGCCCATGGCCACCAGGAGATCGACCACGAGTTGTTCGAACTGGTCCGGGTCCATTGCCAGTACCTGTTCGGTGAGGTCTTTGCGGAGCGCCGCGGTCAGGACCGCGGTCTGGGAGTGGATAATCTCATCGGGGGTCCCGTGCACTTGCTCAACTGCCGTTGTGTCGACCGAATTTGCGTCGGTGGCGATATCGGACGTCGACGCGTGCTCGCTCTTCTCGCGGAAGTCCTGGAACGAGGAGAACTGCGTGAGGAACGTGCTATCGATCCGGGAAGGCGGATCGGTCAGGACCGTGCGTCCAGCGTCGGTGATGCGATTGTGCCCCCTCCGGACCGACTCGATGAGCCCTGCCTTTCGCAGATAGGTGCACGCCCAGCCAACGCGATTCTGGATCAGCTTTGCGCGTCCGCTGGGAATCATCTCCCGCATCTCGTCGTCTGAGAGCTCGAACTCCTCGCCCATTCGCGCGACGATTTCCCGGGTTCGCCACGTTTGCCCGTCAGAGAGCGCTTTGAGTATCGGCAGCATCAGCGTTTCATAGTCTGGAATCACGCGCCCCCCAACGAGCCGTTTTTACTTGTCAACCTTCCCAGTTCTCTATCCGAAGGCCGGTCACTCTTTTGAATTCTCGAGTATTTCGTGTAACCAGTATCAGTTCATGTTGTACGGCGAGAGCGGCAATCATCAGATCGTAAGGTCCTACTCGCGCCGTACAACAGCTCATACCGGACGACGGAAGGGACCACAGCTTCATCTGCCTGGATCGAAGAAACTCGTTCTTTGAGAGCTGCAATTTTTCCACGGAGCAAGGCGATGCACACATTGGTGTCGAGAAGGTATTTCACAGGGAGTCCCTGATTTCGTAGCGTCCTTGTTCTTCTCTCTCAGGAAAATCAGGTATGGTCCCGAAAAATTCGCTGATAAACCGGGTAACCGGTGACGGATCTTCATCCAGGAGGTTGATGACCTCAGCTCGTTTGTGGATATAGTCGTCGGGAACCGAAATCTTATCGGGGAGCGACTCGTAGGTCGTTTTGAAGGCATTTGTCACGGTGATTTCCTCCACATGAATGATAGGACAGATTGCGCGTACAAATCCATCACGCAACGCCTCCTTCATCGGTATCGCGATACAACTCCCCCTCCAACTCCCGGATCGCCTGGAGGAATCCGTCGCGGGTGCCGCCGAAGGGTTTCACCAGTTCCTTGACGCTCCCGAGATGCGAGATCGGCGGGAGCTTGAGAACTGACGTGTCCTCGATGGAGGTAACGCCGTCGGTGGCGTATTTGTCGAGGATCGCATCGATGACTGCGCGGGCGGTCTCGCCGTAGCGGGAGAAGTAGTCGCTTTGCCGCAGGCGGGCGGCACGCTCGCGGCGTGTCTTGGGCGGTTCGTCGAAGGCAACATGGCTGACGAGATCAAAATCGTCGTAGTCGCTGCCGACCTCATCTTTGAGGGCGTCCAGGAAGACTCCGCGGTCCGCGAGCTCCTCGATCACAACGGCTTTGCGCTCCGCGTTACGCCACGCGGCGAGAAACTCGTCCCGGGAGTGGTAGGTGTCGAGAATCCTGTTGCGGGTGTAGTCACGAAGGGATTCGGTGATCAGGTTGCCGTGTTCGTCGAGGTACTGAACGCGCTCGTGGCTGACATCTACTTTTACACCATCCACGATGTAGCGGCGGCGCGGGGTGGCGGGGTCTGTGGGATCGTCCCCCGCGGGATCGGATTCCTCCTCGCCGACCGATCCGGTGTGGTCATTGCGCTTCCGTTCGGGCTCCGCAGAAGCGTCAGGTTCGTCCAGATCCTCATCATCATCCGGCTCATAGATTACCTCGGGATCGCCGTCAAAGTCGGGGAGCTCGTAGACCTGGTCGGTCATGCCGTCATCGGGGCGCCAACCGTCGTCCTTGTCCATCGTGATCCGCACCACTTTGTAAGGGGCGAGGAATCCGTCATCGATACCCTGTCTGAGTGAGTAGGTGTAGATGGGCTCGCCGAAGTAGGTGACGTTGGAGATGTACTCCGTCTCTTTTGGGGTGGCGGTGAGACCGAGGTGGATTGCCGAATCGAAGTACTCCAGGATCTCGCGCCAGGCGGAATCCTCCCGGGCGGAGCCGCGATGGCACTCATCAATTACCACCAGATCAAAGAAGTCGGGAGAAAAGCGCCGAAACGTTTTCTGGTGGTCCTCGGGGCCGGTGATCGCCTGGTAAAGGGAAAGATAGACTTCGTAGGAGGTGTCGACGGTGCGGTTGGTGATGCGCGTCATGACGTCACCGAAGGGGCGGAAGTCGTTGTTTCTGGTCTGGTTGATGAGGGCGTCACGGTCCGCCAGGAAGAGGACTCGCTTGACCGTACGGGACTTCCAGAGACGGTAAATGATTTGGAAGGCGGTAAATGTTTTGCCGGGTCCGGTTGCCATAACGAGCAGGAGGCGCCGTTGGCCGCGGGCAACGGCGGCGAGGGTCCGTTTAATTGCGGTGAGCTGGTAGTAACGTGGGGCTTTGCCGCTGCCGTCGGCGTAGTAGTCCTGGAGAATGATCTTTTCCTGGTCAGGTGAAAGGACGACGTGTTCTTTCCAGCGACTCCAGAGTTCCTGAGGGCTCGGGAAGGCTGAGAGGGGTGCAGTGGTTGCGCGACCACCACTCCCGTGATGGCCCCGCCATCTTAGAACAGTGTCCGTTTGAGTCCCGCCACCGCCTCAAAATGGGCATCCAGGGATGCAAGCTCCGCCCCATGTTCCATGCAGGAAGCGGCGATCCAGACGTCGTTCATAGGTATGGGAGTGCCACGCTTTCTGAGACCCTGCTTTATGTGGGCAAACCAGTCTGCGGAATATGCGTTTGTATCCAACAGGACCCGGCTCAAGACAACCACTCTCCCGGATCAATCACCGCGTTCTCCCGCTGCCCGATTTCAAACTCCCGATGCTCCGCGGCGCTCCACAACCCTGCAAACTCCCGGTAGTCGTCAGCGTACCGGCCCTGTACCGCTATTCCCATCTCCCGGGCAAGGATCTCCTTTATGAGAGCGTTCTTGCTTGTCCCACGACTCCGCGCGGCCCTGCTCAGACGTTCATTTAACGCATTGTCCATCTCATGAATGGTGATAGAGCTCATGGTTCACCTTTATGGTTCGTATGCCAGCACGTATCCATGGAATCATCCGGCGCAGGTCCACGGGCGATCGCCGATCGCGCCAAGCTGGAGGAGTAATCGACAACGTCACGAGGTAGTCGCTACGCGTCCGGTTTTGTACCTTTTCCGGGGAGGCAGGTAAAGATGGGCAAGACGTATTCACTGGGAAAGACGGAGATCGAGGTTACGCCAATCGGCCTGGGGTGCTGGCAGTTTTCCCGGAGCAAAGGACTGGCCGGGCGCTACTGGCCGTCCATTCCGCAGGAAACGGTGCGGGATATCGTCAAGGTAACGCTTGAGGGCGGAATCAACTGGTTTGATACTGCGGAAGTCTACGGGAACGGCGCCTCGGAGCAGTCTTTGGCGGAAGCGCTCCGCTCCCTTGGAATTGAGCACGAGCGGTACGTACTGGCGGATAAGTGGTTTCCGGCGTTTCGATTTGCCGATTCGATTCAGAAGACGTTTCCGAAACGGCTCCACGCCCTTGACGGAATTGCTATCGATCTGCACCAGATACACCAGCCGTTCAGTTTTTCCAGTGTAGAGCAGCAGGTTGCCCGGATGGGTGAGCTGGTCCGGCAGGGGAAGATTCGCGGCGTTGGCGTGAGCAACTTCAACGTGGACAGGATGCGGAAAGCGTACGCCCGCCTGATTGTTGAGGGATTACCGTTGGCCTCAAATCAGATGCGCTACAGTCTGATAGATCGGGAAATAGAACGGGACGGCGTTCTTGATGCCGCGCGAGAGTCAGGCATTTCCATTATCGCCTACTCACCCCTTGCACAGGGACTGTTGACGGGGAAATTTCACGACCAGGAGACCGCCTCGGAGGGGCAGGGCGAATCGGCACCACCCGCATCCATCGGCGCAGCCCGGCGTCCGTCGGCACCCCGGAAATGGATGAAACGGTTTAAACCGGAGGGACTCGCCGCAACGGCGCCGCTTATCCGGGAACTCCGCACAGTGGCCGAGCGGCACACGGCGACTCCCGCGCAGATCGCCCTCGCGTGGGTTACGCAGTACCACGGAGAGATGGTCGTGGCGATTCCCGGTGCAAGCTCCGTCACCCAGGCGCAGTCCAACGCCGGCGCCCTTGGGATCACCCTCACCCGGGAAGAGCTGGACCTTCTCGCCGAAGCGGGCTTGGAGGTGGAAACGCGATTGAAACAGAAGACGGGCTGATCGGCCGGGACGCCGGAGACCTGTTTGTCTGGACGATCAAATTGTATTATGGTAGCGTTCGCGAAATTTGTATAAAAAGAGGACTGGAGTATAGGTACGAATTGTCACCCATATGTACGACTGAAGGATAATCGTGCGCAAAACTGACCTTCCTGAGGTCTACGACAACCTGCCTGTCGCGGTCTGTATAATAGATCAGGAGCGACGAATTCTCTACGCCAACCGTGCGTTCTCAGAGCTCATCGGTGTTCTCAATAAGAACGCCGGGGAAGAGAGGTTCGGTGACACGTTTGGGTGTATCCACGCACTCGAAGACCCGCAAGGATGTGGCGTTGGAGACAGGTGCGCGGAGTGCCCGGTCTCGCTCGCCGTGGAAGATACGTTTGCCACAGGAAAAGAAAACCGTGACGTGGAGCAACGGTTCTCTCTTGAGCGGGATGGGGTGCGCCGTGATGCTACGGTGCTCGCTTCCACCACCATCGTACGTATTGATAATATGGACGCCCTCCTGCTCTGCCTGCAGGATATCACCGGGCGCCGCAACGAGGAGGCGCGCTGCAGAGCCTTTTACAAGAACTCTGCGATCGGGTTTTACCGGACTACCCCCGCCGGAGAGATTGTGCAGGCAAACCCGGCGTTGGTGCGGATGCTTGGCTATGATTCCTTCGAACAGCTCGCCGAACGGAACCTCTCGAGCGAGGGCTTTGCCCCTGATTACCCCAGGACGGAGTTCGCTGAGCGTCTCGAGCGCGAAGGCACCATCAGCGGGTTCGAGTCGTCCTGGACGCTTGCCGACGGGTCGCGCAAGTGGTTGCAAGAGAACGCCTGGCTCACCCGCGATGCCGACGGTCGTCCGCTTTATTACGATGGAACCGTAGAGGATGTAACCCGCCTTATAGAAACTCAGGACCGGTACCGGCGACTGTACGAGGATCAGCAGATCATCACCGACATTGCGCGTATCCTCGCCGGGGCACACGTTGAAAACGCGGATGTACAATTTGCCCGCGTTCTGGAGACGGTCGGCGAATACCTGGGAGTCGACCGCGTACACATCGTGCCACTTTCCGGTGAGAATGCACCCGAATACCGGATACGAGAATGGTGCGCCTCCGGCATCTCGCCGTGGTCGGATGACAACCGGAGTCAGGTGGTGGACCAATGTTCGTGGCTCATGGACCGCTTCGATCAGGAAGAACCGGTGCAGATTCCCGACATTACCGCATTGCCTCCGGGCGCGGCATCGCAGCTGCAAACCTACCTGCCGCACGATGCGCGTTCGTTGATCTATCTGCCGTTTCCAAAGAACGACAACGATCTCGCCGGGTGTCTCCATTGCGAGGTTGTCCGGGAGCCCCGCGAGTGGATTCCCCGGTAGGTCGGTCTCCTGCGTGTGATAGCCGAGATGCTCATGACTTCGATCATCGGTCTTTCTGCCTCCCGGCGATTACGGGAGAGTGAGAAGAAACTGCGGACAGTCCTGGAAAACATTACCGATGTCGTCTGGTCTTTGAGTTTTCCGGAGTTTGAACCACTGTTTATCAGTCCCTCCGCGGAGGGACTTTACGGGCTTCCCGTGGAGGTGTTTCACAACGCTCCTACGGAGTGGCAGGAGCTTATTCACCCCGACGATCGTCATACCACCGAGGCCACTCTCGCACACTTGGAGGCGCAAGGGTATGCGGAGCGGGAGTGCCGGATAGTGCGGCCCGACGGTGAGATACGGTGGGTGCGGGATCGAAGCCACTTCGTTTTCGACGAAGCCGGCGATCGGGTGGCGATTACCGGAATAGCGAGCGATATAACCGAGCGCAAGACCGCGCAACACAAACTGGAACAGACAGCGTGGGCGCTCCGCCAACGACTCAAGGAACGCGATGCGTTGGCTGCAGTCTGGAAAAGCTGGCAAGAGCGGCAGTCTTTGGATGAGTTCCTGCAGGTGGCGGTAGGTGAGATTCCGGCCGGCTTTCAACAGCCTTCGATGATCTCTGCACGTATCACCTTTGGGGAGCAGCAGTTTGTCTCTCCGAGGTTCTTTGAGTCTTCCCGTATGCTTGCTGAGGATGTTCGGGTGAACGGAGAACGCGTGGGAACGGTCACCGTTTGCTCCGCCGACGAGATTGCTCCCTTTCTCGAGGAAGAAGCGGCTCTGGTGAAAGCAATTGCGGACCACATCGGACGTGCTGCCGAAAACTACCGCATTCTGGGGGACCTCCGCCTGCAGTCAGCCGCCCTGGAAACCGCCGGTTCAGGGATCATTATCTGCGACGCTCGGGATTCAGACCTGCCGGCCACCTACGTCAACACGGGATTTGAGCGGCTCAGCGGCTCAGCGGCTACAGCGAGGCTGAGTTTATCGGACGGAACCCCCGCTTTCTGCAAGGCGAGGATAGAGAGCAACCGGGGCTCACCGAGATTCGCGCGGGAATCAGGGAACACCGGGAATGCAATGCGGTGGTACGAAATTTCTCAAAAAACGGGATGCCGTTCTGGATCGACCTGCGAATAACTCCGGTGCGTAACGATGACGGTGTCGTGACCCATTACGTCGGTATATCTTCCGACGTGACGGACCTGATAGAAATGAGGCAAGAACTGCTTCAAAACGAACGCCGTCTGCGATTAAGCCAGGAATACGCCGGGATTGGAACGTGGGACTGGGAGATCTCGACGGGGAACCTGTTCTGGTCGGCGGAAATTGCGAGGATGCTTGGATTTACGCAAGACTTTCGCGCCGCAACGTACGAGAGCTTCCGTCAAGCTGTGCACCCGGAGGACCGGGAAGCGTTTGAGGATGCAATTGCCGAATGCCTGAAGACGGGGAATCGGTACGTCAAGGAGTTCCGCTGTATCCGAGCCGATGGAACGGTCATCTGGTTGTTGGGGGCGGGAAACGTAACCTACGACGCGTCGGGCCGGCCAGACCACCTGCTTGGTATCGGACAGGATATCACTGAACGCAAGCAGCGCGAGACGGAGATTCTTCGGCAGCAGCAGTTCCAGAAAGTGCTCGCCGATAGCGCGGCCGATTTCGTCTCCGTGGGGGCCGAAGAGCTTGATACCGCGATACGCACCACGTTGAAGCGGATCGGCGAGTTCTTCGAGGTCGACCGAAGCAACATTGTCCTTGTCTCCCCCGACGGCCTCACTGCCACCCATACGCACGAGTGGCGCCGTGAAGGGGTAGTATCGATACGCGATGTGGTGCAGCAGTTTCCTGTTCATAACGCGCCGTGGTACAAAGCGCAGCTGGTAGACCGCCGGTTGCCGATACATATTCCGGATGTCGAGCAGCTTCCCCCTGAGGCCTCCCATGAACAACGTCTCCTTAGGCAGTCTGGTATACGCGCTGCTTTGACGGTGCCTCTGCTCGGCACCGAGCGCGTGCGCGGTTTTCTGTCACTTGACCTGCAACAGCCGTTCACCTGGAGCGAAACGCAGATCGAGGGCCTCCGAATAATTGCGAAGGTGATTGCCGACTATCTGGAAAGACTCGACGATTACGGCAACCTCATGCAGCTCAAAGCGGAATCCGACGCAGCACGGCAACAATCCGAAGCGGCAAACCGGGCCAAGAGCGAGTTTCTCTCTTCGATGAGCCACGAGCTTCGCACGCCGCTCAACTCGCTGCTGATCCTGTCGAAGCTGCTGGCCGACAATCCGCAGGGCAATCTCAACGACAAGCAGACCGAATTCGCGCGCACCATCCAC
>JAQIBO010000128.1 GCA_027859055.1 Spirochaeta sp. | reverse complement strand
TCTTTACCTACGACGCGTTTCCCGAAGGTCTGGAAGAGCTCATCGCAACCCACCTTTCCGACGAGTACGGCGTGAACGTGACGATGGAACGGCTCCAGGATACGGGGGGGCTGTTTAACGAGGTGATGCTGACCCGCGGCGAGGGGGCTGCGGACCTGGTGGTGGGCCTGGACAACACCTACATCGGTCGTGCCCTCGAGGAAGATCTCTTCCAGCCGTATGAACCCGCCGCGATTGACGCGGTGCGGTCGGATCTGCTGCTGGACAGCTCCAATCGGCTGATTCCCTTTGACTTCGGCAATATTGTGCTCAACTACGACAGCGAGGCGTTGCCGGATCCGCCGACGACGTGGGATGAGCTGCTGGACCCCTCCCTGCGCGAGTCGATCGTGCTGATGAATCCCGCGACATCCTCGCCGGGACGCAACTTTCTGTTGCTGACGATCGCCGAGTTCGGCGAGGAGGGATATCTCGACTACTGGGAGGCGTTGGAGCCGAACATCCTGACGATAACCTCCGGGTGGTCCGACGGGTACGGTCTCTACACGCAGGGAGAGGCGCCGATCGTTCTCTCTTACGAGACGAGTCCCGCGTTTCACATCGCCTATGAGGACACGCAGCGGTATCGTAATTTGATCCTTGACGGCGTGGGGTACGCCCAGATCGAGGTGATGGGTATTCTTGCAGACGCGCCCAACGCGGAAAACGCCCGTCGCGCAGTGGACTTCATTCTGTCACCGGCGTTTCAGAGCGAGATTGCGTTGAATCAGTTCATGTATCCCGTCCGGGAAGACGTGGAACTGCCCGAGGCGTTTACGCAGGTGGAACGCCCGACGGAGACGGTCTTCATCGAAACCGACCGGGTCGACGAAAACTACGAGCGCTGGCTTGACGAGTGGGAAGCGGTAATGCGGTGACCGCTCTCAGTTCCGGCTTCCTGCGTGACAATCGGCATTACGCCCTCTTCGGAGGGCTTGCCGTATTCTTCACTCTGTTTTTTTTCGCCCCCCTGGGGGCGGTGTTTTTTCGTGCCGCCGCGGCAACCGGGGAGGGCGAGGCGTGGTCCACAGTTGTAGAAATTCTGCGGTCACCGAGCACCCGTTCGGTGATCACCTTCACCGTCGGGCAGGCGGCGCTGTCCGCGCTGCTTGCGGTGATCGTGGCGTTCCCCGGGGCGTATCTGGTCTCCCACTACACCTTTCCCGGCCGGCGGGTGCTTTATTCGCTTTCGCTGCTGCCGTTTGTTCTGCCGAGTATCATCGTGGTTGTTGCGATGATCGGGTTTTACGGCAAGAGTGGACTGATCAACCGCCTGCTTGGAACCGACTACAACCTGGTGTACAACTTCCGCGGTATCGTCCTTGCCCACGTGTTTTACAACTTCTCCCTGGCAATTCGGATCATTTCCACCGCGTGGACCGGCATCGGTCGGCGGTTTCGCGAAAGCGCGGAAAGCCTCGGCGACCGTCCGGCAGGTGTGTTTTTCCGCGTAACTGTGCCGCTGTTGATGCCGGCGATCCTCACCAGTTTTGTCCTCGTGTTAATCTACAGTTTTCTGAGTTTCGGCGTTGTTCTTGTCTTCGGGGGAATCCGGTACGCCACCTTTGAAGTTGCGATTTACCGGGAGATGTTCATCAATCTCGACCTTCCGGCGGCGGCGGTGTTTTCCCTGTTGCAGATCGCGTTTTCCGCTGTATTTATCGTGCTCAGCACCCGCGGTATCCACCGCTCCCGCGCCGGGGCCCTGGATACGCACGCAACGCTGCCGGCGCTCCGTTCGATGGCTGCGGTACCGCGGGCGTTGATGGGCGCCTACATCGTGGTGATGCTGCTCTTTGTGCTCGGGCCGATCACCACGATGGTGGTTCGTGCGTTCACGACCTCGAGCGGGGGGCTGGGTCTGGAAAACTTCCGGCAGCTTCTGGTGCCGGGGGCCGCCGATCGCAATATTGAGAGTATCCTGCGCAGCTCCGTGGGACGGGTTATCGGGCGCAGTCTTGCCGTGGCCGGGGCGAGCGGAACCCTGACGTTTGTGGTGGCCGCCGCCGCGGCGCTGAGCCTGCGCGGGGGGAAGCGGGCGTGGCTGGACAACGCATTGCAGATCCCCCTCGGTATTTCCCTGGTCACGGTGGGCCTCGGACTACGCCTCCTCTGGCAGGGTGTACTTCCCCCGGTTATGCTTATCGTTCTGGGACAGTTTTTCGTGGCGTTTCCGCTGGTCTTCCGGATCATTCGCTCCGGCGTTGAGGAGCTCAGCGACCGACTGGTCAACTCCGCGGAGATTCTCGGGGCGCGACGGTGGCAGGTGTTGCGGGATATCGAACTGCCGTTGCTGCGGCG
>JAQIBO010000118.1 GCA_027859055.1 Spirochaeta sp. | reverse complement strand
GATTTGTACGAGCCGCAATATCGTTGATCGTCTCGATCATGGCGTTTACGGCGGCGACACTTTCACCGACTTCGGTGATCGCGTGATCAGTGGTACGGACCGCCTGATTTCCCGTGTCCGTCAGACTGCGCAGCGTGTCTGCCGCACTCTTCCGTATTTCCGCAACGGAGGCGACACTTTCGATCGACGCGGACATCTCTTCAATAGCGGCGGCACTTTGATCAACAACGTTTCCCTGTTCGTCAATTTGACGGGAAAGACTTTCGATCGCCGCGAGGATCTCCTCCATCGCAGATGCACCATCGGAAATCTGGTCGGACAACGACTGGACCCGTCCGCGAGCGTCAACGGTCCGGGATGCTATTCGGGCGGTCGAAGACAACGTCTCTCCAACTTGAGCGGCAAGTTTCCTTCCCACCGCCTCTGCATTGAACACCGCACCACTGACACCCGCAACAAGCTCGCGAACCGCGCCGCTTCCCTCCTCCGCGGCAATTCGTGCCTCGGTTCCGTCGGCCGTTGACCTGCGGAGCCGGTACCAGACGTACAGGACAACGGTCAGACCCACGAACCCGGCGACGACCGTTCCCGTTACTCCGAGGGACACGGCGTCGCCGATCAGACGGCCAAGCAGGAACCCGACCGATACGGCAGCAAGGGCGGCGAGGATGCCGGAGGCGACACCGATTGTGGAAAATCTCGATCGTTGGGACTGTGACATTATCGGGCCTCCACGATTTGCGGTCTATGGTGCGAATATGATAGAGAACGGCACATAATCAGGCGGTTATTTCCCGGGAATCCGAATCCGATCGTCGGCGTAAATGCGATCGGGGTCGACGATATCGTTTTCATCGGCGATCTCCGGAAACCGCCACGGCGTACCGTAAAACATGCGCGAGAGGTCCCAGAGTGTATCTCCCCACTTGATCTGGTACGGTGCGCTCTCCCCCTGTGTACGGATGGAACTCGATTCATCGCCACCGGCAGATTCAGCGGACAATTCATCCGCCGGAGGTTGGTCATCCCCGCCCGCGCCGGCATCATCAGAATCATCCCCGTCGGCACTCCCGGCCGCCTCGGGGGCCTCGGGGGCCTCGACGCGGTCCCCGGAATCTTGCGGAGGATCGGAAGCACGATCGCCGGGGACAAGGAACTGGAACAATGCAAACGCGAGCGCCCCAAGGAGAAGAAGCGCCAGAACCACCCAGAGCCACCGTTTACCGCCGGCGGATGCCTCAGCTTCCGGTTCCTGATCGTCAATCAAGCTATCTACCCCGCCGGCTGCGAACTGGTCGAACGTTTCCGGATCTTCCCGGCGCGGCATCGCCTCCTCGGGGTCAAAAGAGACATCCCGGGTGTTTCCGGAGATGCGGTCCCGGGCAGAGGCGTCGATGCGCCCATCCTCATGCAACTGGAGGACAACCTCTATTTCAGACTCGTCCGGAGTTACAGAGGCGATGTCACAGAGAAGTACGTTACCGAGGCGTTGTTCTCCGGCGGGGAAATCCGGGTCACGCCGGATAAGGACGATATCAACACATTCCTGGTCACGGTGGGATGTGCTCAGGAGAACGCGTTTTTTCCCTGGCGTCGCATCGGGAAAGATCGGGAAAAAGGTATGATCAGCCAGATAGACACCGATTTGTGGGATACTCACCCTTAGATCATAGGCAATGAGCGGCAGTTCGGCAAGAAAAAACGTTTAGATATTTTACCACATGCGCCCGCGGCTTCCGTCGTCGCGGCGGGACGCGCCACCGCGAACCACGTCAACGATGGAAAAGAACACGACCGCAATGGGAAGCGCCACCATAAACAGAAGCCCGAGAATGACCTCAAGGCGGTGCCACGGCACACTCCGTACGAGGACCGCTGTTTCCGGATCATCCGGGTCGTAATACACGGGCACCCGTCCACCGTTCCGAACGTCTGCATCTGCGAGGAGATCGCGGACGCGCGCCTCACTCCGGTAGACCCAGTCGAAGACGGTGATCTGGTTTCCGGTATACTCCGCGCCTTCAACGGTGTACCGGTAGCCGACAGACGGTCGAAACTGCTCCCCCGGCGCGCGGCTGTCCTCGGGATCCCCAACCGGGGTCACCGCCACCCGTTCCACCGTGCCGAGCGTTGACGGCCAGCTGAACGTGACCCAGTGCCGCCCAAGCAGCAGGAGCGCTCCAAGGATGAAGAACGTCGCGGTTACGCTGCGAAGGCCCAGACGAATCCAGGCGTTACGATTCCCCGGCATTTACCGATGAAACTCGTTCATATAGGCGATCAGCGTCTCAACCCCCGCCTCGGGCATCGCGTTGTAAATTGACGCGCGAACCCCACCGACACTGCGATGACCCTTGAGGCCGATCATGCCCCGTTCCGCCGCGCCGGCGACAAACTTCTTTTCCTGCTCTTCGTCGGGCAGGCGAAACACCACGTTCATATCCGAGCGTACCGCCGGATCAACGGGAGATCGGTAGAAGCCGTCCGAATCGGCAATCGCCTGATACAGGGCATCCGCTTTTCGGCGGTTGCGTTCCGCGATGCCGGCAAGCCCCCCGTTGTCAACGATCCACTGGAGCACCAGGTTCACGATGTAGATCGGGAACACCGGCGGCGTGTTGTAAAGTGAGTCCTTTTTCGCGTGGGTGGGATAGCGTAAATAAATGGGCAGATCGGCCGGACTCCGTTCAAGGAGATCATCGCGGATAATAACGATCGTGACACCGGCGGGGCCGAGGTTTTTCTGGGCACCCGCATAGATCAGCCCGAAACGCTCAACCGGAACGGGACGGCTCAAAATATCACTGGACATATCCGCCACCAGCGGTGCATCGACGGTGGGAAATTCCTTCCACTGGATTCCGTCGATCGTTTCGTTGGAGGTGATGTGGAGATAACTGCTGTCCCTGGTGGACGCAACCGAAGACGCCGCCGGCAGCGTCGAGAACTTCGTATCGCTCCCGTCGTATACCACGCTGACGGTGCCGTATTTCTTCGCATCGTCCAGCGCCTTTTGTGCCCACACGCCACTGAGGACAAGGTCGCTGCGGCCGGTTGTCATCAGATTCATCGGAATCATCCCGAACTGCATCGTCGCACCACCGCCAAGAAACAGCACCGAGTATCCGTCCGGTACACCGAGAAGCTCCCGGATCAACCGTTGCGCCGACGCGTGCACCTCATCGTAGTCGTTACTCCGATGACTCGTCTCGATTAGTGATAATCCGGAGCCGCGATAATCGACAAGATCCGCCTGGGCCGCCTCAAGAACCGGAAGGGGAAGGGTTGCCGGTCCCGCGTAAAAGTTGAACACCCGTGCCATGTATGCCTCCTGAAATGCGTTGGGAATATGGTACACGAAATGGCCTGCCCGGGGAACACGTGAGACCACCTGGCGTGGCACATGGCGGGTGTACGGAAAACGAGTGGGAGTAGTCCAGTTGCGGGGCACCTGCCCGGGGGCTGGCGCCGACGGCCTTCCCCTCGACGGCCTGGCCGGACGTAAAAACACCCCGTGCGGGAAGGCAGGCCGGGTTGGGTGGGAACCCGAAAGACCGCACGGGGCGAATAAAAACTGCTGTAAGCGTAAATGGCACTCAGGACGCTGTCTATACGCAAATTACCTAGAGTGAAGGAGAAACTGTATGGTGATCAACGGAATCGCAACAGGGATTGGAGGAATTCTGCTTATCCTCGCCTTTGTCGGATGTGTCGTTCCGGTGGTACCCGGACCGATACTGGCCGCGGCGGCGTTGTACGTCCTCTCTCTTGCCGGAGGCTGGACCGTGTACACGTGGCCCGTTCTCATCGGCTGGACCGTCGCCGCCGTAGTCGTACAAATACTCGACAACGTCCTCCCCGCTCACGCGGCGGGACGCGCCGGTGCCGGCCGCGGCGGCGTCTGGGGCAGTGTCATCGGCATGCTCGTCGGGACGGTGCTCTTTCCGCCGTTCGGCGTCTTTCTCGGTGCCTTCGCCGGAGCGCTGGCCGGGGAAATACTCTTTCACCGCGATAACCGCGAGCCCCTGCGCGCCGCGTTGGCGGTGTTTCGCGGCACGATCGGCGCGATCATTCTCAAACTCGCGGTTACCGGCGCAACCACGTTCGTCTTTGTTCGTGGCGCGATTCGGTTGTTTGGCGCGTAAGCGCGGGCTCACTGCGGCGCCAGCTCACTGCAGGGCCGGAGCCACCCCCGTATACCCGGAGACGATTTCCGAGCCGCGTTCCTGATCGATCCGCACGCGCAGGAACGCGTCGATCTCCTGCTGCAGTGATTCGACGTGGGAAATAACACCGACGATCCGGTTTTCCCGGCGCAAGTCGGTCAGGGTGGCAAACACGTCCTGAAGCGCCTCCTCATCCAGGGAGCCAAAGCCTTCGTCCAGAAAAAAGAACCCCGGCTGGTCACTTCCACCGGCGCGGTCGATGCTGTCGACAAGGGCCAGCGCAAGACACAGGGCCGCCTGAAACGTCTGCCCGCCGGAGAGCGTCTTGACGCTTCGACGGCGCCCGCCGTTGAGAAAGTCGATCACTTCAAACTCGTGATCCCCGCGCAGAACCAGTTCCAGACGGTTGCGGGTCAGCCGCCGAAAGCGGTCATTGGCGACGATGACGAGCTGCTCAAGAAACACCTGGGCGACAAACGTCACAAAGCGATTCCCCGTGAAAAGGCGCAGCAGCGTGTCGATGTTCGCCTTTCGCACCGCGAGTGCGTCCCGTTCGGCGGTGAGGGCGGCGCGGCGCTCCCGCTGTCCCTCAAGGACGCTCCGTCGGTTGGTGAGCTCGCCGATAGCGGTATCGGTCTCCTGAATGAGCGTCTCCGCAGCAGTGACACGAGCCGCGGCCTCACCAAGGGCGGTATCGATCGGCTGGTCCAGCTCAGGGGGTGTCTGCGTTCGCAGTTTTTCTTCCAGCGCACGCCGCTGGGAACGCGCGTCCCGCACCGCGCCGTCGTATTCCTCAATCCGGCGGCGCAGGTCATCCACCGTTGCCGCCGCTTCCATCAGTGCCGGCACATCTTCCTCCGGCGCTACGCCGATCCGGCCCATCGCAGCGGCCAGATCTTGCTCCGCAGCGCGCGCCGCCTCCTCGGCTCGCGCCCGTGACGCCTGGCGCTCCTGTTCCGTCGCAACGGCGTGGTCCTCGGCACTTCGAGCCGCTGTCAGGCCTTCCCGCGCGCTCTGCAGGTCCGCCGACAGACGGCTGAGTTTGTCGGTGATCTCCCGGATTTCCGCCTCCAGCGTCGCCGGGTCCTCGTGTTCGCGGAGCGCCGGGGGAAGCTCGTCGCCCGCCCGGGCCAGTCGGCGTTCGATCTCGGTAATCCGTCCGTCCTCCGTTGCCAGGCGGCTCGTGCGCTCCGCACTTTCGCGCTGCAGCCGGTCGCGTTGATCACGGTGCGCCGCCTGCTGCTCCGCAAGGGTGTGCAGCTCCTGGTGGCGCGCCCACAGCGCGTCCAGGTCGTCGGCGATCTGATCGATCGTTCCGGCGGGACCGGTTGGGTCGGCGGCGGTTGGGTCGGCGGCGCCGTCGCGGTGTTTTTCCTCTCCTGCCGACGTGCGCAGCTGTTCGAGCTCCATCTCGCCGGCACCCTCGCGCGTTCGGGCCGCACGCCAGGCCGCGGCGGCGCGGTGGAGCTCACCCTCAAAGCGGTCGA
>JAQIBO010000500.1 GCA_027859055.1 Spirochaeta sp. | reverse complement strand
ATCCTGGGAAATATCATCCTGAACCACGCGAGTCAAATCTGGCACAAGAAAGATGCCGCGGATCGCGCGGAGTTCCGTTTGTACCTTCTTGATACGTTCAAGGGGATGTGGGAGACGTTTGATACGCAGTTCCGCGACCTGTGGAAGAAACACGTAAAGACGCCGATGGAGAGTAATCCTCTGTACCTCGAGGACTATATGCGCCGACTTTTTGGTGATGCGATCGGGTACGCCGGGTGTAAGATGACCCGCCGGATCGTCGGGCTCGCGCAGGTTGAGGATATCCGCTCGATCGAAGATGCGGGGGTCCGGGCGACCGCGCAGATCGCTGTGCTCGATACCGCTCGGGAGTTTATCCTGCGCCGGGAAGAGTTTGCCTCGATCGACGACGTGATCGAAGTTGTTCGGAAATACGAGAAGTAACGTTCCTGATAGGAGGGGTCGCGGTGCTGGCAGTCGAACGGAGACAGGCAATTTTCGAGATCCTCGAAGAGAAGGGGAGCGTGACCGTCGTTGAGCTGTCCAAACAGTTTGATGTCAGCGAGGAGACGATCCGCCGCGACCTCACCAAAATGGAGAGCAGCGGGCTGCTCCAGAAGACCTACGGCGGAGCGTTCCTCAACGCCGGTATGCACCTTGAGGTACCGGTGGATATGCGCGTCCATACCTACGTCGAAGGTAAGCACGTCATCGGGGCGCTGAGCGCACGGCTGATCCATAACGGCGATACGATCTTTCTCGACGCGAGCACCACGGCCGTCCACATCGCCGAGAGTATTCTCGATAAGAAAAACGTGATCGTCATTACCAACGCGCTCAAGGTCGCGGAGGCGCTGGCGAAAGCGCCGGGGATCAAGACGATATGTACCGGCGGGACGCTCCGCCCAACATCCCTCACCACTGTGGGCAAGGTCGCTGAGATGGCGGTCGGGAACTACTTTGCGGATAAAGCGTTTATCTGCTGTGACGGTATTCACCGCACCCACGGAATTACCGATGCCAACGAGAAGGAGGCGGAGGTGCGCAAGCAGATGATCCGCCAGGCGGAGAGCACGATCCTCGTCGTCGATGCAACGAAATTCGATAAGACCTCTTTTGTGCATATGGCCGATTTTCAGGAGTTTGACGCCCTGGTGACCGACAAGGAACCGACTGAGGAGTGGAAAGCAACGCTCCACGAGGCGGACGTCGATGTCCGATGGGGAGACGGCGCCGGCCCAGGAACGGGGGCCTGATCGACGATGCAACGGAACGGCCGGGCTTCAGGGTGTTCCGTTCCGGGATCGCCGCCCAATCAAAACTACAAAAACGGGCATACAACAAAAAAATCGTTTGACAATACGGAAAACCGGACCCATAATTATGGAAAATCAGCTATAAACCAACATAGCTGGTTATGAAACCACACAAACGGCACGAGAGTGTGCCCAAAAAGGAGAGTGGGAAGATGCGGAAAACTATTGTACTGGCGGTGATCGTTCTGTTGGTCGCCGGCGTTGTGTTTGCAGGCGGGCAGGGTGAATCAAAGGGACCCGTTACCGAGCTTCCCGGTGCACCGGCGCCCTTCGACGGCAGCACCGGCCGGCAGTTGCACATCGCACACCTGAGCTACCTCGTCGAAGGTGAGTTCATGCAGATGTATCGTGCCGGTCTTGAGCGACAGGCCAACGAACTCGGTATGAAAGTTACCGTATTCGGTAAGCAGAGTGACGCCCAGGCGCAGGCCAACTTCGTCAACCAGGCGATCAACCTCGGCGTTGACGGTATCGTTATTCAGCACGGTCTGACCGAGACGATGATGGGACCGGCACAGCAGGCGCTGGACGCGGGGATCCCCGTTGTCGCGTTTGACGTTGACCTTCAGAACCCCAACATTCCGCAGATCGCTCAGAACGACCCGCAGCACGGCCGCAACGCGATCAACCAGATCGTTGAAGACTTCAACGGCAATGTCGATATGGCGTACGTCCGTGTCGCCGGTATTCTGCCGCTGGACAAACGCGATGGTCCGATTCGGGAAGTTGTCGCGGCTGAAGCCGGCGTGAACATGGTTGCCGAAACGGGAACCCTCGATTCTCCGATCTCCGTGCGCAACGCCGATCAGGCGAAAGCGGTTCTTCGGGCCAACCCCAATATCCAGGCGTACCTCGCCCCCTACGACGAGTTTGCCAAGGGTATCGTCCTGGCTCTCGACGAGCTCGAGATGATGGATCAGGTCAAAGTCTACAGCATCGATATCTCCACGCAGGATATCGAGATGATGATCGAACCGGACACTCCCTGGCGGATGACCTCCGCGGTGAACCCCGCTGAAATGGGTGCCGCCTCTGTTCGCGCTCTCGCACAGCTCATGGCCGGTGAGGATGTACCCCACGATATCCTCGTGGAGCCGATGATCTTCACCGATGAGATGCTCCGAGAGTCCGGTGTTATCAACATGGAACAGTTGATCGAAGCGTTCCCCGAGTTCGGTACCTCGAACGCGGCGCGCTCCCCCTGGATGCCATAAGGCGCAGACCCTGATTACGGCCGCCGCGTTTTTGAGCGCGGCGGCCCTTTTTTTAGACCTCACACCGTTATAGAACCCAACCGGAGGAATTACAGATGGCACCGCAGGTTAAGAGTATAGAGTGGACGGACGGGAAGTTGTCGCTTCTCGATCAGACGCAGCTTCCCGTCGACGTGACAGTAGAGGAACAGACCTCGGTAGAACAGGTCTGGGACTCTATCAAGAAACTGAAAGTCCGCGGCGCGCCCGCGATCGGTGTTGCCGGTGCGTACGGGCTCGTTGTGGCGATGCGGGACAAGACCACCCTCGACGCGGGGGCGTTTATGGACGAACTCCAGCGCAACGCCGACTATCTCGATAGTTCCAGACCAACCGCGGTTAACCTGAGCTGGGCGCTCAAACGGGTGGTAGCAGCGGCGCGGGAATCCGGTGCCGCTACCGGAGGTGCACTACTCGATGTCGTGCGGGAGACCGCCGAAGCGATCCACCAGGAGGATATCGAACTGTGCCGGAAGATCGGCGAGTACGGCGTTCCCCTGATCCAGGATGGAATGGGTGTACTGACGCACTGTAACGCGGGGCGCCTGGCGACCTCAGAGTACGGTACCGCTACCGCGCCGATGTACCTGGCACACCAGAACGGCGTGCGATTTTCTGTATACTCAGACGAAAGTCGGCCGCTCCTGCAGGGATCGCGCTTGACCGCGTGGGAGCTCAAGGAAGCGGGGATCGATGTCTATACGATCACCGACAACATGGCGGCGTTCGTGATGCAGCAAGGTCTCATCGATCTGGTGATCGTCGGGACCGACCGTGTCGCGGCGAACGGCGACGTTGCCAACAAGATCGGGACGATGGGTGTGGCGATCCTTGCGAAGCATTTCGGGATTCCTTTCTACGTTGCGAGCCCCTTTTCAACGATCGATCTTGCGACACCGACGGGGAGCGATATCGTGATCGAGGAGCGTGGCGAGGATGAGGTGACCCATTTCGGACTCCGCCGTACCGCGCCGGAGGGGATCAAAGTTCGCAATCCCGCGTTCGACGTCACTCCCAACGAATTGGTTACCGCAATCATCACCGATCGAGGTATCATTAAGGCTCCCTACACTGAGAACCTCAAGAAAGTGTTTGGCTGAGCGGAAGGAGTGAGAGAGTGGCAGAGAGCGCACACGTAATCGAAGTTCGGAATATCGGAAAATCGTTTGGAGCCACCCGCGCGCTTGACGACGTTTCCGTCCAATTTCACACCGGTGAGATCCTCGCGATGGTCGGCGCCAACGGCGCAGGTAAATCTACACTGATAAAGATCATTTGCGGGTACCATACCGACTACGACGGAGAGATCTTCATTAACGGCGCTCCCGTACGGTTTACCACGCCCAAGGACGCCTACGAGCACGGGATCGCAACGGTTCATCAGATCATCAACCAGGGTGTCGTCCAGAGTATGTCGGTCTGCGAGAACCTCACACTGGCGGAGCTCCTTGCGCCGCGGCAATCGCCGTTCTACGACAAAAACGCGCTCCGCGAACGGGCGCGGGAAGTCGCGGCGATCATGGATCTGGAGATCGACCTCGATGAGGAGGTGGCGGATCTGAGTCAGTCCGACCGGCAGTTAATCGCGATCGCACGCGCACTCGCAAGCAACCCCAAGCTGCTGATCCTGGATGAGCCAACCTCGTCACTCTCCGACAAAGAAGCGCATCGACTGTTTCAGATGCTTGAGCGCCTCAAACAGACCGGCGTCTCGATCCTCTACGTCTCCCACCGCCTCCACGAGATCAGCCGTATCGCCGATCGGGTAGTGGTGATCCGGGACGGCAAGAAAGCCGCAACGCTCGACAGTCCCTTCGACGTGAAAGAGATGGTCACCGCGATGGTTGGTGAGATACCCAAACACAAGCATTTGCTTCGGGCAGACAAACAGGATAACGAGGATGTTCAGATCGAACTCCGGGACCTTGTGGTGGAGGAGGGCAAGCCGCCGCTCAACCTTAAGATCCATCGGGGAGAGATTCTCGGGATGACCGGACTGATCGGCGCAGGAAAGAGTGAGCTCGCGTACGTCCTCTTTGGTCTGCGTAAACCGGTGTCAGGGGAGATTCTCATCGATGGGAAACCGGTACGCCCCGGGAGCGTTACCGACGCGGTGAGCAAGGGCATCTATTACGTTCCGGAAGACCGGAACAACAACGCTGTCGTCCCGATGTACACCGTTCGACAAAATATGACATTACCGTTTCTGCGCGCCTTCGACTGGTTTGGCGTAATGAACGTCAAGCTCGAGCAGCGCCGGGCGCGGAAGATGATCGAATCGATGGGGATCAAAACGGAGAGCGAGGAGGCGGAGATCGATAGCCTTTGCGGTGGAAACCAGCAGAAGGTGATCGTTGCGCGCTGGCTTCTGGAAAAATTCAACCTCGTAATCCTCGATGAACCATTTCAGGGTGTGGATATCCGCTCCCGCCACGATATCGGTCAGTACCTGCGCGAGCACATCGGCGAAAAGTCGGCACTGATCATCGCCACCGACCTGGACGAGGTGATCGAGGTTGCCGACCGGATCGTGGTTATGAACAGCGGAGCGCTCATGGGTGAGCAGCTCTACCAGACGATAGACAGAGATCAACTCCTCCACTGGGTATCCCAGGAGGTGAGTGAACAGCAGATGGAGGAAACACACGCATGAGTGCACAAGCGCAATACAGTGACGGTGCGGCGGTCGGCCGCGAAAAGGGCGCGAAGGCCAAACGGTTTGCGATCCGGTACGGATTTCTGATCGTCATGGGGCTTTCGTTCCTGTTCTTCGGACTGGTACAGCCGGTGTTCTGGCGACCGGCAAACCTCTTTTCGATCCTTCTTGGGGTGACCGTCTATG
Source organism: Spirochaeta sp. (assembly GCA_027859055.1). Lineage (GTDB taxonomy): Bacteria > Spirochaetota > Spirochaetia > DSM-27196 > Alkalispirochaetaceae > Alkalispirochaeta. The sequence continues at coordinate 9,539 of JAQIBO010000500.1, read as the reverse complement.
GTATTCTCGCCCTCGGGGTAACCTTTCCGCTGGTGATTGACGGTCTCGACCTCTCGATCGGTTCGGTCGCGGCGCTCTCGGTCATGATTTCGGCGTACCTGATGGTGGTACTCGAGATGAGCGGTATCGTCGCGATCCTCGTGAGTCTGGGCCTTGGCGCGTTTATCGGAGCGATCAACGGGTTTCTCATCGTGAAGGTGAAGATTCCGGATCTCCTCGCTACGCTCGGGATGATGTTTCTCGTCCAGGGACTGCAACTCATCCCCTCCGGTGGGCGCTCGATCGGTCGCGGCGCGGTCCTGCAGGGCGGAATCACCGCACAGGGACAGTTTGCGGAATATTTCCTGTTCCTCGGGCAGGGAAAGATCTTCGGGATCGTCCCGACGGCGGTCGCGATCATGATAATCGTGGCGGTGCTCGTCTTCGTCGTCCTCTCGCTGACGCGATGGGGGCGTGTGTTTTACGCGATCGGGAGCAACTCCGAGGCGGCGCGTCTTGTAGGAGCCAAGGTCGATACCTACCGCATGATGGCGTACGTCATTTCCGGCACGATCGCCGGTCTTGCCGGTATCGTACTCGCCGCGCGTATCGGGCGTGGTGACGTCCAGTCGGGTGGGACGCTCCTTCTCGACGCGATCGGTTCTGCACTGATCGGGTTTGCCGTACTCGGTGTGCGCCGACCAAACCCGTTCGGGACGATCGTAGGAGCGATTTTCATCGGCATGCTCCTGAACGGGCTGACGATGCTCAACATGCCCTACTTCGTGCAGGACTTTATCAAAGGCGTGGTTCTGGTCGCCGCTCTCGCGTTCACTTTTGGCCTTTCCAAAGCCAAAACGTAACGGGTATCAGCGGGCGTGTAGATAACGGCGATGTATCCAGAATTTGACTCGACCATCTTTCTTCGCGACCAGATATCTGCGGTCGTTGATTTCTACCGGCCTGCCGCCGTTGATCCAGACGGCGGGTTCTATCACTGTTTCCGCGATGATGGCTCGGTCTGTGATACGATCGGGCGGCACCTTGTAAGCAGCACCCGTTTTGTCTACCTCTTCGCCACCGCGGCACGTATTCTTGGCGATACATCGTTGGTTCCTCTTGTCCAACACGGGCTTGAATACCTGTATTCCGGTCACTACCGGGAAGCAACCGGCGGTTTCCTGTGGGAGATCGAGATGGCGCGGGAGGACGGCTCGCGATCGACCGACGACTCGATCGTTGCGTACGGGATGGCGTTTGTGATCCTCGCCGGGAGCGCCGCCGTCAAGGCGGGTATCGAGACAGGCCACGAGCTCATCCGTCTGGCGTGGCGTGTTCTGGAGGAGGACTTCTGGGAGCCGAAATACGGGCTCTACGCCGATCGGCGATCGGGGGACCGGCGAGACCTGAGCCCGTACCGTGGACAGAACGCGAACATGCACCTCTGTGAGGCGTGTCTCGCCGCGTACGAGGCGGGGGGTGACATCAAGTTCCTGGACCGGGCAGTTACCCTTGCCGAAGCGCTAACACGGGACCGGACAATTGAGACCGACGGGCTGATATGGGAACACTATCGCGCCGACTGGACCGTTGACTGGGATTTTCACCGCGACAAGCCGAACGATCTTTTTCGACCGTGGGGCTATCAACCCGGGCACCACGTCGAATGGAGCAAGCTTCTTCTTGAGATCCAGCGGTATCGCCCCGCCGAATGGATCGTACCGCGGGCCCGACAACTCTTTGACGCGGCCGTGCGATTTGGATGGGACGAGAAGTACACCGGGCTTTACTATGGGTTCGCCCCGGATCGTTCGATTACGGCTGACGACAAGTATTACTGGGTGCACGCGGAGGCGATCGGCGCAGCGGCGCTTCTGCACGAGGCAACCGGCGCGCCGCAGTACCGCGACTGGTATGAGCGCCTGTGGCAGTATAGCTGGGATCATCTGGTCGACCATCGGTACGGCGGGTGGTTCCGGATCCTCGACCGCACCAACGCCCCATACAGTTCCCTAAAGAGTCCCCCGGGGAAGACCGGATATCACCCCGTCGGTGCGTGCGTTACGGCGCTCTCGGTCTACGACTCGCCGGCGCCACAGGACTGACGCACCACGAGATTTCCGCTCAGCGTCACCGTCCGGGCGAGGGCGTCGGGGTGCTCCAGCCGCCAGAGCATCGTTCCCAGTGCCAGATTTCCGATCTCCTGGACCGGCTGATGCAACGTGGTCAAGGGTATCCTTAGCATGCTCGCGTAGCGGATATCGTCGAACCCAACGATACAGAGTTCCTCCGGTATATGCACCTGCCGCTCCTCCAATTGGTGCATCAGGGCTGCGGCTGTCTCATCGTTCGCACAAACCAGATTCCGTGCCCCCGATTTCAGCAGGTGCGCGTCAACGAACGGTTTGTCTTCAGGGTTTCCGAAATGGACCCAGTCCGGATTCGGTTCTATCCCGTAGTCCAGGAGCGCCGACCGGTACCCGCGGAGTCGGATCGAAACGGTGTACGCCGAGTACGGGCGTGCCAGGAAGTCCACCCGGTCAACGCCTCGCCGCAGATAGTGCTCGGTGACGAGGTAGCCGCTGCGGAAGTTGTCGATTCCCACAAGATCAAACGTACTCCGCTGCGGAAACGGTACGTAGTCGGAATCGATCAGCACGATCGGTATCCCTGCCTCGGACAGCATCTCCACCAGATTACGGTTGATCGCATCAAACGAGGGGCTTAGCTCGAGCGGCTCAAAGAAGACCCCGGCAACGTTGTTATCAATGTAGCGCTGCGCCACATCGACAAGCGCATTGGTTGCCTCTTCAGTGCGAATATGGATTCCGCTCCACAGGAGGGAAAAGTCATTCTGTTCCGCCCGCTCTGCGATCTGTGTGCAAATCGGTTCGAATATCTCACCTTTTCCGAGTCCGGGGATCAACAGACCAAAGAGGCGGTTCTCCCGCTTTTCAGAATGGGTGTGCGCGACATAGCTTCCGGAACCGGTGCGGCGCGTGATCAGTCCCTCATCCTGAAGCGTATTGAGTGCACGGGTCACCGTAGGGCGGGAGACCCCGAACCGTTCCGAGAGTTCCACTTCGGTGGGGAGACGGTCGCCGCTGCGGAATCGGCCGCCGGTCACCAGACGATGGAGTTCGTCGTAGATGTGCTGATATTTAAATCGGTTCGATCGTTCATCCGCGCTCACCGTCGGTGCTCCTTACAGATATACTAACATATACATCCGGAAATCTGCAAATAGGCAAATAAATATCTGCTAATTGAATAACTTTTTCTTGACAAATCGATAGACCCGCGCCTAAATAGAGGTAGTCCAATGCAGCATTCCGCTGCAATACAATTTCTTTAGCCTTATTAAGGAGGGCAGAATGAGAAAAATCTTGTTTGTACTTGTCAGTTTGAGTCTTCTCACCGGCGCCGCGTTCGCGTCCGGCCAGGGAGAGGGTGAGCAACCGCTGCAGGTTGCGGCTACGTTTGGCGACCTTGGTAACCCGTTCTTCTATACGATGGGACAGGGCGTTGAAGACGCAGCAAAAGCGATCGATCCGAATGCGGAGGTAACGATCGTTTCTTCCGGATATGACCTGAATACCCAGACCGGGCAGATGGATACGTTTGTCAGCGCCGGCGTGGATATTATCGTTATCAACGCCGCCGATACCGCTGGTATCGCGCCTGCGGTACGTCGGGCCAAAGAAGCTGGTATCGTCGTTGTTGCCGCTGACGTCAACGCCGACGGTGGTGTGGACGCCACAGTCACCTCCAACAACTACGGTGCCGGTACCCAGGCCGGTGAGTATATCGTTGAGCAGCTCGGCGGCCAGGGGAACGTTGTAATCGTCAACGGACCTCCCGTTTCTGCGGTTATCGACCGCGTGCAAGGTGCCAAAGACGTCTTTGCCGAGTATCCCGGGATCAATATCCTCTCTGAAAACCAGAACGCCGGCGGTAACCGCGAAGGCGGTCTCCGCGTGATGAGCGATCTTCTCACCGCTTTTGAGGAAATCGACGCGGTATTCGCGATCAACGATCCGACCGGAATCGGCGCGGACCTCGCGATTCGCCAGGCGCAGCGCACCGGTGAAATGTTCATCGTTGGTGTTGATGGTGCTCCCGATGCGGTGGTCGCGCTCAACGACAGCGAAAGCGAGTTTGTTGCAACCCCGTCGCAGGACCCCTACACGATGGCCACCCGCGCGGTTGAAGTCGGTTACCAGGTGATGCAGGGCAATCCCCCCGCGGAAGAACTCATCCTGATCCCGACCTCTCTCATCACTCGTGACAATGTTGACTCCTATGAAGGTTGGACATCGCCCGAGTGATCTTGCGGTGTGATATAGTTTGACACACAATCAAAGGACCCCGATCGATTCGGGGTCCTTTGTACCGTCAGGAGAATGAAATGGGTGACACGAAAACACAGGCACCACTCCTTACCGTCCGGAACCTGAGCAAGCGTTTCCCCGGTGTTCAGGCGCTGGACGGAGTCTCGCTGGATATATATCCGAGCGAGGTTCACGTATTGATGGGAGAAAACGGAGCGGGTAAGAGCACGCTCATGAAGATCCTCGCCGGCGTGTACCATGCCGATGAAGGCGAGATTCAGTTGGACGGCGCAACGATCGCCCCGGAAACGCCGTTGGATGCGATGGGCCTTGGTATCACCCTGATCAACCAGGAACTTGGCGTGGCCACCAACCTCACCGTTGCCGAGAACGTATTCATGGGGAGCGAGCCACACAAATGGGGTGTGATAGATCGCCATTACATGGCGGAGAAGACCCAAGAGGTTCTCGACACCCTGGGGGCGCCATTCCTGCCCGAGACGAAAGCGGCGACACTGAAAGTTGCCGAACAGCAGCAGGTGGATATCGCGCGTTCCCTGGTCCACAACAGTCACGTCCTTATCATGGACGAACCGACCGCCGCACTTAGCGAACCCGAAATCGATAAACTCTTCGACCTCATTAAGTCGCTGCGCCAGCAAGGTATGGCGATCGTCTATATCAGCCACCGTCTTGCGGAAGTTTCGGTTATCGCCGACCGCGTATCGGTGCTGAGAGATGGTCAGTATATCGGGACGGTGACCGGCCAGGAGATGGACAAGAATACGATCGTTTCGATGATGGTAGGTCGATCCTTGCAGGATTTCTATGATCACGAGGTGTCCGAGACAAAGCAGGATCGCTTCCTTGTCGTCAAGGAGATGGCCGACGGCAAACGCGTGAAGAACGTCTCCTTCCAGGCCGCGGCCGGCGAGATTCTGGCTTTTTCGGGGCTGGTTGGATCCGGACGGACCGAACTCGCGCGACTGATTTTTGGTGCGGACAAGGGCGTCTCCGGCGAGGTCTGGGTTGATGGTAAACGCCTGACGATCCGGTCGCCAGGGGACGCGATTAACCAGGGGTTGGGCTATGTTCCGGAGGAGCGAAAGTCGGAGGGGTTATTCCTGCAGATGAGCAGTCAGGAAAATATCCTGATGAACGTCATGCAGCAGAACGCGCGTTTCGGCATCCTCAATACGTCCGGCAACGATACGATCACCGCTCGCGCGATCGAGCAGCTCAACATCAAGGTTGCGAGTCCCCGTACGCCGGCGGTTTCGCTATCTGGGGGTAATCAGCAGAAATTACTCCTGGCGCGGTGGCTGGAGATCAAGCCACGTGTGCTGATCCTCGACGAGCCAACCCGTGGCGTCGACGTCGGCGCAAAGAGTGAGATCTACAAACTGATCGGAGAGATCGCCAAACAGGGCGTCGCGGTCGTCTTTATTTCAAGTGAGCTTCCGGAGGTCGTTGGGTTGGCGCAGCGGGTATTGGTGATGCGTGAAGGTCATATTGTGACCGATATCACCGATCCAGCAGAGATCAACCAAGAAACGATCATGGCGTACGCGACGGGTGTTCGCGAGCCGGATTATTCCTTTACAGCCTGATCGCAGAGGAGAGAGATTTTCATGAGTTCTAAACCAGCATCACTCAAGCAACAAAATTCGGCGATCTGGGAAAGCCTCGGTATCCTGCCGATTCTGGTCGTCATTATCATTCTGTTTGCCGTTCTGAACGGCAACTTTCTGCGACCCAACAACCTGATGAACGTTCTTCGCCAGGCGTCGATCAATATCGTTCTCGCCGCGGGAATGACGCTCGTGATTCTGACCGCCCGTATCGACCTCTCGGTTGGATCGATACTCGCGACAACCGCGGTTGTCAGTCTGATGGTCTCACTCAACCCCGCGCTCCAACCGTTCACGATTCTCATCCCGCTGTTGGCGGGACTTGGTCTTGGAGCACTCAACGGGGTCCTGATCGCCTACGTGAAACTACCGTTCTTTATCGTTGTTCTCGGGAGTATGACCGCTCTGCGAGGTGCTGCGTACCTCCTCGCAAACGGTACGACGCTCATCAATAACGACCTCAACTTCGCATGGATCGGCAATTCATACCTCGGGCCCGTACCGTGGCTTGCGGTGATCGCCCTCGCGGTGATCGCGATCATGTGGTTCATCCTGAAAAAGACCGTTCTCGGTGTCAGGATCTATGCGGTCGGCGGCAACGCGCAGGCCGCACGGCTGACCGGTATTAACGTCAAGTTCATTATCGTCTTCGTGTACGCGATCAGCGGATTGCTTTCCGGGCTCGGTGGTGTGATGACGGCGAGCCGCCTGTATAGCGCTTCCGGACTCCTCGGAAACGGCTACGAGCTCGACGCGATCGCATCGGTAATTCTTGGCGGGACGAGTATCCTCGGTGGAAGCGGAAGCGTTGTGGGTACGCTCATCGGGGCTCTCATTATCGCGGTCCTCAACAACGGCCTGACGCTGATGAACGTATCGTACTTCTGGCAGCTCGTTGTGCGCGGTGTGGTGATCGTCGTTGCGGTTCTGATCGAACGATTTCGCCACCGGAAGGCAGAATAGTAGGTTCATGTACCTCGGTATCGATTTTGGGACCGGCTCGGTCAAGGTAATGATCCTTGATCCGGGCGGTCGCGCATATACCGCGAGCCGCCCGTATCCGGTAAATGCACCAAAGGAAGGCTACGCCGAGACTGATCCCGAATCGTGGATCACCGCACTACAGAGCGCTCTCCGCGAGGTTGCTGATACCCGCGGCGAGCCGGGGCTGACAGACGTTCAGGGAGTCGGTTTCTCCGGCCAGATGCACGGTATCGTTCCCGTCCGTCGCGCCGCCGACGGTACGCCTGAGGCGATCCATCCCGCGATTCTATGGGCCGACGGGCGTGGAGCCTCGGAACTCGGCCCGTATCGCGCGTTGGACCCGGAACTTCGACGACGCCTCGGCAATCAACCGGCGTCCGGGATGGCGGGACCCACGATGCTCTGGCTATCCCGTAATCGCCCAGAAATACTCGCACGCGCCGATTCGGTGCTCTTTGCCAAGGATTTTGTCCGTGCGATATTTACCGGAGATGCACTGACCGATCACTCCGATGCCAGCGGCAGCCTGTTGTATGACATGGACCAACGGGACTGGAGCGACGAGTTGCTCGAAGGGCTCGGGCTGCCCCGGCGTCTTCTCCCGCAGATCGGTTACAGCGTGGACCGCGCTGGTGCGATTGGCGGGGAAGCTGCTCGACGCTTCGGGCTTCCTGAGGGGATCCCGGTGGCGATCGGAGCAGGGGATACTCCGGCGGCGATGTACGGGAACGGACTGACCAATCCGATGGTCGCCCAGATTTCGATCGGCACCGCGGCACAGGTGGGACGACCGATCGGCCCTGACGAAGCGATCCCTCTCGACAACTCGCTCAATACGTTTGAAGGTGCCGAAGAGCACCTCCGGTATCAGGTGGCGGCGATGCTCAACGGTGGTCTTGCGCTGGAATGGGTGCGGGAACGGCTCGGATTCGAGTGGTCCGCACTCTACGGCCGCCTTGAGGATACGATCGGGAACGATCCCGGTGGCGTTTTCTTCCTCCCGTATCTTTCCGGTGAACGTACTCCCCATATGAACCCGGACGCGCGCGGTGCGTGGGTCGGGCTCGGGTTGCACCATGACAATGACGCTCTCGCGAAAGCAGCGCTGCTCGGGGTTGCGTGCACCGTACGGCTCGGGCTGGAAACGCTCGAGGCGGGGCGTACCCCCGCGGAGACGGTCCGGATGGTTGGCGGGAGTGCCCGGTACGGCGTCTGGCGTCGCGTTATCTCTACGATGCTCCAGCGGGGCACCGAGTATTCCCTCCAGACCGATGGCTCCGCGCGCGGCGCCGCGTATCTCGCGATTCGTATGCTCGGCGAGGAGATGCCGCCGGGACCCTCATTCATTCCAGAACAACCGCGGGTAGAACCGTGGACAGATGACTATTACCGGCGTTTCCGCGAGGTGTACACAGCGCTCCATCCTCACGGCTCCGTATGGTAGTATTTGTACCTGAGGAGATACGATGAAACGAAGCGAGATCAATAGTCTCATACACCATGCTGAAGACTTCTTTTCCGAGTACAAGTGGCGCCTCCCCGCGTGGGGATACTGGACGCCTCAAGAGTGGTCGAAGGATCCCAAGGCGACGGAGAAAATCAGAAGCACGATGCTTGGCTGGGATCTTACCGACTTCGGATTGGGAGATTTTTCCAAACGGGGGTTACTCCTGTTTACCGTGCGCAACGGATCTCCCGACAACCGCGACGACAAACCGTACGCCGAAAAGATCATGATCGTTCGCGATCGCCAGGAGACGCCGTGGCATTTCCACTGGGAGAAGGTGGAGGATATCATCAATCGTGGCGGCGGCACGCTGGTTCTTGAGCTCAACGATGCCGACCGTGAGACGGAGCGCCTCACCGAGCGTTCGTTTACCGTCGAGATCGATGGAATCCCTCGCCGTTGTAATGCCGGGGAACGGGTGGAACTGTCTCCCGGAGAGAGCATTACACTCCCGGCGTACCTCTACCACCGATTCTGGGCTGAAGACGGCGTGTGCCTGGTGGGTGAGGTCAGCAAAGTCAACGATGACAACAAGGACAATCGGTTTCTGGATGAACTCGGTCGTTTCCCAACTATCGAGGAGGATGAGGCACCCTATCGCCTCCTCGTCTCCGACTACACCGGGTTGTGATGACAGGGACCGCGATAGCAGGGGCCGGGTGCTCCCTGATGGACTATCTGTTTACCGGGATCGATTTCTCCGGAGCCGTGTTCGATCGCTATCGTTCACGTAATCCGGGAGATGGAGGGCTTGTCCCGGGGCACCTCGTTTTCGCTGAAGGACTGGGAGCGTTCGCCGGGGTGCCGTATCAGGAGGCCCTTGCTGAGATCACCGGCGGACGGAAACCTGCATCGCAGAACCTCGGCGGACCGTCGATCGTCGCACTCGTACACGCCGCGCAACTTCTCCAGCCGGCGGGTCTCCCGGTCGCGTTTTATGGAGTCCGCGGTGACGACGAAGCGGGGAAAGATCTATCCACGATCGTCTCCCGGACACCACTACAGTGGGATCATTATGCGGAATACCGGGGCGAGACACCGGTCACGTTCGCGTTGTCGGATCCGACGTGGGCCAACGGCGCCGGTGAGCGGTCGTTCGTGAACAGT
>JAQIBO010000488.1 GCA_027859055.1 Spirochaeta sp. | reverse complement strand
TCGGAAAGTGAGTCAGCCGCCTGCAACTCCGCAAGACGTTGCGAGAGCTTGTCTGCCATCGCCGGGCCGAAAGCCTTTACCATCTCACGCATTTCCGAACACTGCTTCTGAAGCTTCTTCGTCTTGAAGTATATCGTCATTCATGCCTCAAGTCAATAAACGATTAACATAACATGTTAACCACATACGATTCATTGGTCTCTTCCAGTCACCCTCGCGTCCTCAAGCACCGTGAAGAGCTCATCCATCGACTCTCGCAATGCCGTTGAGCCTGCCTGCCAGTCTGCAATCGCCTGCTCCAGACTGACCGCCACCGCAGTACCGTCGCCATTGGTGTTGTCTGTCCGGACGTAGAGGGGAATACTGAGGTTGTTGCCTTTCTCCCGGATCTCGTCGTTGCTGACCACCCGGGCAAAGCCGTCCTCGTCACCGAACGCCTGATAGGCGGCGACAATATGCTGGATGTGGTCGTCGGTGAGAAAGCTCTGTGCCCGCTCACGGGTCACTTCCTTCACCGCGTTGATAAAGAGCACCTTGTTTCTGCGTTCCTGGGGTTTGTTCAGGCGGCAGATGACGACGCACGCTTCCATGGGGGAGTTGTAAAAGAGGTTGGGTCCAAGGCCCAGCACACACTCCACCACGTCGTGGGCAACGAGCTTCTCACGCATGACGGCTTCTTCGTTGCGGAAGAGAACACCATGTGGGAAGAGGATTGCACAGCGACCGCTACCGGCTTTCATGCTGGCGATGATGTGCTGCCAGAAAGCGTAATCGGCGCGGCCCTGGGGTGGGGTTCCGTAGATGTTCCGACCCCAGGGATCGGCGGACCAGGCATCACGATCCCATTGCTTGATGGAGTAGGGCGGATTAGCCAGGACCACATCGAACTGCATGAGCCGGTCGCCTTCGACAAAGGCAGGATTCGCCAGCGTGTCTCCCCTGACGATACTGAAATCCTCGATCCCGTGCAGGAACAGGTTCATCCGGCCGATGGCCGAGGTGAGCAGATTGCGCTCCTGGCCGAAGAGCCGGAGGTTTCGCCATTCCCTGTCCTGCCGCTGGAGATGGGTGACGGCGGAGAGCAACATACCCGCGGAACCGCAGGTGGGATCATAGATCGACTCCCCCGGTTGGGGCGTGAGCATCTCGGTCATCAGGTGGACCACGGTACGGTTGGTATAGAACTCCGCAGCGGTATGGCCGGAATCGTCGGCAAACTTCTTAATCAGAAACTCGTACCCTACGCCCAGCTCATCCTCCGGGCAGTTGGAGAGCGAAAGCGTCTGCGAGCTGAAATGATCGATCAGCTCCCGCAGCATGTGGTCCGGCAGGCGGTCCTTGTTTGTCCATTGGGCATCGCCAAAGACACCGTACAGGGTGTCGGGGTTGGCCGTCTCAATCGTCCGCAATGCGTCCTGGATCGCTTTCCCAACCTCTTTAACTTGAGTGCGGGTTGTCTTCCAGTGGGCCTCTTCCGGTATCTGGAAGCGGTGCTGCTCGGGGAGTGTCGCGTACTCCTCATCGCCGCCGGACTCCTCCAGCGCAACGGCCAGCTCTTCGTCGTACACGTCGCACAAACGTTTGTAGAACAGCAGCGGAAAGATGAACTGCTTGTAGTCCCCGGCGTCAATGTGTCCGCGGAGCAGGGTGGCGGCACCCCAGAGGTAGGATTCTAACTCCGACTGGGAGATGGTCTTCGTCATCGTACAACCACTTCCCATTCGGAAATGTCCGTTGGGATATCGACACTATCCAGGGTGTCCCAGTCGTAGTCGCCGGTTACCTGCGTGTAGACGTCATCCGCGGCGGCTATTGCCGAGTTATAGGAGCCGAGAAGGTCATCTTTCAACCAAATCCCCCATCTACCGTCTGCTTGCGATTTGATGAAGAAGTGTCCTATCGGTGACCTATACTGGTAGATTTTCATAGCAGCCCCTCCCGGATCAAGAGTTCCTTCAGTCTATCCTCAGCCGCATACGCCACCTGCAACGATTCCTTGAGGTTGGCGATCGCCTCGTCGACCGTTATCGATTCCTCCTCGATCAGCGGTTCCACATAGCGGGGGATATTCAGGTTGAAATCGTTCTCGCGGATTTCATCGAGGGTGACCACCCGACAGATTCCTTCCAGATTCTGATAGCCCTCATACCAGCGATGAATGGTGTCCACGTGTTCCGGCAGCAGTTCGTTCTGGGCGCGGCCGGTCTTGAACTCCCTGGAGGCGTCGATGAACAGGACTTTCTGGCGGTGGGTCTTGGACTTGCTGTCGCGAAAGACAAGGACACAGGGCGCGAGACCGGTACCATAGAAAATGTTCTGACCAAGACCAATCACCGCTTCGAGGATATCCATCTCCAGAAGCTTGCGCCGGATCTCGCCCTCTTTTGACATGCGGAAGAGCACACCGTGGGGCAGCACCACCGCCATACGGCCGGTTTTGCGGGCCATCGACCTGATCATGTGCTGGACCCAGGCGAAGTCGCCTGACTTTGCGGGTGGCAGTCCGGCGAAGTTGCGGCCGTAGGGATCGTTGATCCAGACGTCTTCTCCCCATTTCTCGAGGGAGAAAGGCGGATTAGCGATGACGCAGTCAAAGGTTGCGAGGCTGTCTCCTGAATAAAAGGCGGGTAAGCGCAGCGTGTCACCGCGTTCGATATGGAAATCTTCCGCACCGTGAAGAAAGAGGTTCATCCGCGCGATTGAAGATGTGGTGAGGTTCTTCTCCTGGCCGTAAAGCTTGCCCAGCATGAGGTTTTCGTCACCGCCATGTTCCTTGACGTGGTGGAGCGCCTCGAGGAGCATACCCCCGGTTCCGCAGGCCGGATCGTAGATCGATTCTCCGGCTTCCGGCGCCAGAATACGGACCATCAGTGCCACTACGGAGCGCGGGGTGTAGAACTCGCCGGCCTTCTTGTTGGTCAGGTCGGCGAACTTTTTGATCAGGTATTCATACGCCTGGCCGAGAACGTCAGCCCTGCAGTGCTCGTTACCCAGATCAAGGGACGAAAAGTGTTCGATCAGGTCCTTGAGTAACGCGTCGGAAAGACGATCCTTGTTGGTCCACTGGGCGTCACCAAAGATGCCATGCAGGGTATCCGGGTTGGCCTGTTCGACGCATCGCATCGCCTTCTGAAGTGCATGTCCGATATTGGCGCTTCTGGCCCGGACGTCCTTCCAGTGGCAGCCGTCAGGAACCTGGAATCGGTGGTTCTCGGGAAACCGGGCAAAATCCACATCGCCATCGGAATCTTCCAGCGCTCTCGAATACTCCTCGTCATAGACGTCGGAGAGTCGCTTGAAGAACAACATCGGGAAAATGTAGGTCGTGAAATCGGCCGCATCGACAGGGCCCCGGAGAATGTTGGCTGCTTGCCAGAGGTGTGATTCAAGGTAACCAGTAGTTATGTCTTGTTCACTGTTGTTTTTCACACTGTTGCCCTGTTCCCTTGCCCCTCGCGGTCTGATCGTACGCTACCACGTCGCTATCAACCATGTCCCAAACTGTACGTCACCCGTCTTCTGACGGTACCATACACAGTTAACAATGTTCGACATTGGTATCTCAATTTCAAGGATAAACAAGCATGTACTCCCCTCCAACAACTTCCAGCAGGCCCTGTACTCATTTGATACTCCCGTGAACTCACAGGACGCTCGAAACTGCACCTGTAATGCGCTTCGCACTACTAACGAACCACAGACGCCGGACATCCGAGGTACCGGCGCATTACATCCGCATTACGGAGGCATTCATGCGAAGTGTCGCGTTCCACATTCAGAAAGGCGGTGTCGGAAAGACCACCCTCTCCGGAAACATCGCCGCTCTGGCGTGCGACTCCAAACGGGTTGTCCTGATCGACTGTGACCCCCAGGGAAACTCGTCCAGCTGGTTTCTGACCGAGACGCCAAGGCATGAGCTCGCCGACGTACTTCAGGGTTCAATCTCTGTAAAACAGGCGCTCGTTTCCGTCCGGGAGAACCTCTCAATCCTTCCCACGTTCTCCCTTGACGGAGCACTCAAGCAGTACGCCGAGACCCGGCTCAACGACGAGCCGTTTATCTTTGAGGAGCTTGTGGGAGAGCTGGCCTTACTTGGTTTTGACCTGGCGATCTTTGATCTCTCCCCTGGAATGTCTCGCCTGGAGAAATCCGTTCTGCTTGCGATGGACGAAGTGATAGTTCCGCTGACCCCGGAGTATTTCTCCGTGGACGGCATCACGATATTCAACAACGAGCTCGGCAAGCTCAACAAGAACTTCCGTAGGAGAGTACGGTTCGATAGGATCGTTTGCAACGCGATCAACCACTCCTTTCGTCGCCATCGGGAGTTTGTCGCGGCGCTACAGGCCCTCGATTACGAGTTGTATCTCGTCCCTCAGGACGCCCGCCTTGCCGAGAGCCAGATCCGGCATCAATCAGCTTCGGAGTATGACCATCAAGCCAAGGCTGTCCCGGAGCTCAGGCGACTGGCGAACGCGTTGGTATCCAGCTGATGCCCCTCAGGCGAGGCGACACAAGAGATGCCATCTCGCAATCCGTACGGAGGCAGGTCAGCGAGTCCGGCTTGCACTCCACATCATCCGAAGGTCCCCTCAAGGTCCGCAATATCCGCATGTCTGACGCGGACTGGAACCGGCTCAAGCGCTTCTTCCAAGAGCGAGGTATCTCCGTCTCCGCCGGAATCCGGATGGTCGTGAGGGAGTATTTACGCAATAACGAGTGATCCGCCGGGTGTACTCATTTCCAACAACTTCCAGCAGGCGCTGTACTCATTTGATACTCCCGTGAACTCACAGGAAGCTCCGTTCGCACGCCAAGGATCACTTTCTCGGCTTCACCAGATCCTTCTGAAGCTCCGTGATCGCCGTCATATCCGCGACGTTCGGTCTGGTGTAGTGGTTGGTCATTTGAGCGGTCTTGTGTCCGGTGATCTTCCGTACGAGATTCTCGTTTACCCCAGCGTTCAGGGCAGCAGTATTGAAGAAGGCGCGCCAGCTGTGAAACGTGATGTTCCGCCTGTCGCGTTCCTCCTCCGGGATGTTTATCTTCTTCAATGCGTCGTAGAGCCTGGCGCCGATACGTTTGTCGCTGAGGGGAGCGCCGTCCTCCCGATAGGCAAAGACCAGGTCCCAAGCGCCCGGGGCGGTTCGCTTTGCAACAAGCGCTTTCAAATGGTCCTCAACCTCTTTGGGGATTGGGACCTGTCGACTCTCGTGAGTCTTGGTATCCCCCAGGCCGAACTCCGTGCCGTTCCAGGAATGCTTGACCTCCAGCTCGCCCTTCTTGATAGCGGCAGGAGTCAGCCCCAAGATCTCCCCAAGCCTCATCCCCGTGTGTGCCGCAGTAAGGTTGAGGACGTAGTGGTAGTAGCTGCCGTCCCAGACCGTGTCGATCGTCTTCTCGTTTAGGAGCTTGGTCGCTTCCTTCTGGGTGAGCGTTCCTTTAGGTTTGGCGTCTTCCTTGAGGATGCCCACCTCGGCGGCGGGGTTTGTTTGCAGGTATCCAAACTTGACCGCTTCCTTGAGCATCACCTTGAGCGTGGCCAAGGCGCGGTTGATCGTGGCGGCGCTGAGCTTCCTGCCGGTCTCGGGATCCCCCTTCTCATGGAGTTGATGCTTCCAGTTGATGATATCTTCCGGTCGGATGCTGGTGAGCTTCCTGGGACCGAAGTAGGGGAGGAGCCGGTTTTCCAGATTGCGGCGGGATTCGGCGATGTACTTGGGCGACTTCTTGTAGCCGGAGGCTTCCTGTTCCTTGAGGTAGAGGCACTCGCCGGGAACCCACCAGTTGGCGGCAAACTTGGCAAACGTGTTCCCTCGGTGGGTTGGAACGTTGCCCTTGCGTAGATACTCCATCGCCCAGGCACGAGCTGCGCCTTCGGAGCTCTCACCAGTACTAATGGCCGAGGTGTAGTTTCCTTGCTGATCGCGAAACTGAGCGTAGTACACGTAGCGGTACTTCTTACCGCCACGCTTCTTCTCGGCTTCCTTCTTGGAGGCGGGGCGCTTCTGGAGGCTGAATGGTGCTTGGCCACGGGGCATGTCGTTCTTCCTATAATCTCAGACTTAATCTCAGACCAACGGCCTAAAGATCAAGGAAGAATGATAGCACATAACCTAAATACTTTCAGCACTTGAAGTTAAACTTACCGGCGGGGAGACTCGAACTCCCACACCCTTGCGGGCGGCAGATTTTGAGTCTGCTGCGTCTACCAATTCCGCCACGCCGGCTTATTGAAACGGTGCGGGGAATATTACACACATCCCCGGCACTTCGCAAGGTATTACGCCCGCTCAGCGCCAGACCGCAAACAGGGCGCCCTGCGCCGCATACGCGATCACCATGTACCCGATATACAGAACGCTGAGCCGCAGCCGGAGCCCCTCAAACGTCCCGTGCGTCAGTATCGCCGTACCGGCAAAACCGAAGGAGAGCGCCGCGCCCCACATCATCCCGCTCCACCACGTGTACACGCGCAGGAACGAGATCACCGTTGCCAGCACCACCGCACTTACAACCGCACCGAGAATCACCACGATGTATGCGGTCAGGCCGGGGGAGAGATCCGGGTCGGCTTGCCGTTTTGTCACCGACCGCCACGCACGCCCGAAAATCGGTCCGTACCAGAGAAATCCGAAAACAATATTGAAAAATGCACCGACGAGGACCGCCCACCAGTTCAACATCGTGTCATCATACCAGTTTTTTCAGATCGCACCATGATCTACCACCCGTTCCATAATATACTGTACCAGGGGCATGTCGAGATCAAGGGCGTACTCGTTGGTAACGTCCCGGATGTACTCCCATTGTGAGTGAGTGAGCGGATCGTTGTGGTCATCGTATTGCATCCAGAGCAGATCGATCATATCGGCGATGACGCGCACCGCGCTATCGGTGTCGTCGCTGTTGGCGACCGCGTAATCCATAATGTCGGAGGTCATGGTTTCCGGAAATGAGCGAAGGTGCCGCGCGGTCAATTCCGCGAGCGCCGCGAAATACTCCTCTGAATCCGGAGGATGCGTCTTGTGGAGGTGTTGTTCCTGGGCAAGGAAATTCTGCGAACGAAACATCACCGGAAGTGTATCTCGTTGACCAAAAGATGTGAATCGCCTATGTTCGTCCGAACGATGTGTACCCCGGGGAAACCAGAATATCACGGTCGGAGACGACACCCGGTGTGGGGTACTCTTTTGCTGTTTCGGGTGCAGCGATGGCGAAACATTCTGCTCACCGCGCTTACGCTCGTTCTTCTTGTGACCGGGTGCAGATCCGGCGGCGAGACGATACCGATACCCGACCCCTATGTGTCCGGCGTGAGCCACTTTGACATCGCGTTTCGGCTTGTCCAGGATTCGACACTGTCGGAGATTCTCCACGTATACAGCGACGCGGCACTTGGCTTCACTGAGATTGGACGACTTGATCGGGCTGAGGCGACACTGCGGCGCCTGAATGATCAATTTGCGGCGCGCCGCGCCGCGCCGGTGGACACCAACACCGATTCCGCTTCCGCGTCACTGGAGATCGACGCACGGCTCCGTCACGCCCGGGCGTGGCAGGCACTTGCCGGTGAGGACGAGCAATTTGTTTCCGACGCCCGCGTCGTCACCGACGATGTCGTCGACGCAGTTACCCGGCTGGGCGACCAGAACGCCGCCACCGGCGCCGAAAAGCTGCTTGACGTTCTCGATTTTCAACTTGATAACCCAAACCTGGAAGAGGACGCGGTGCGTCGGACCCTTGACGAGCTGTACCTGATCGACGATGACGCGGTGCGCGCCGCGACGCTTGTCGATGCGGCGGATATTATCGCCGCCCGGGATGATCCGCGCACACTCAATCCGGTGGTGCAACAGGCGATCGCAATCGTTCCAATCGTGGAATCCTCGCTGGTCGCCATGAGCCTGAACGCACGCCTGGCGCGGCTCAGTGTCGCCCTTGATCGTCCCGGAGATGTCGTATCCCTCATCGATCAGGCGCTGCGGCGCGCCGCTGCGGGTCTTGTGGTTGAGGCAGCGCAGTTTGTTCGCATCGAGGAGGCGATCGAGTCGCTTCGCAGTATTGACCGAACGGACGTCCTGACCGGGGACCGGACGGCGATTGACACGGCGTTTGATCTTCTGACCAACGTGAGTCCCCAAAGTATGCGAGCCCGCTCGTATGGATACCTTGCGATCGTTCTTGACGACGGTTCCATGCCGGACCTGGCCGCGAACACCTATGATGACGCGCAACGACAGATGGCTCAGATAGCGGATAACACGATGCGCGCTACCGTGACCGCGGATTTCATTCGGCGCCGCGCGGAAACTGACCCCGATTGGGACGCCGAGACGGCGGCGGGCACCCTGCTGGCGCAGGTGACGCTGGCGGGAATGAGCGGGGTTGAGCGCGAACACATCCTGGCGGATCTGACGACCGCATTTTATGTGACAGACTCGGTCGACGCGTTTGATCGGATCCGTGGCTTGATCGTCAGTGTCGACGAGTACAACCGCGTGCTTCTGCGTGCGGCGAAAACGTTGCTTGACGGCGGGCGCGAATCGGAAGCGGTTGCGGCGGTGGACGCGATGGACGGGATACCGGAGATTCCGCTGGAAGACGGAGTGGTTCCGCGGCTTCGCGTTGCGCGGATCTGGCGGGATGTCGGATCATACGACCGGGCGATTATCGTTGCCGAACAGTTACCGGATTTCCAACTGGCGTCGTTTCTGACGACACTACCGGCGGACTACCTGCCTGATCCGGTGAGTAACGCAGTTCTTGAGCGGATTGACCGGCGCGGCTGACCCGGTTTGTCGCACGATTACGCCGGGCCGATCGTCGTCCCGAAAAACGGCTTGCCGGCGAGGATTTTACGGGTGTTATCCAGGTCGTTTCCATCAGCGGCGATCACGCGCAGGTGCAGCTCGGCGGCGCGCTTCGTCGCCACCGTATCAAAGGGCAGATTCTTTCCCGGTGTCCACTCATCCCCCACGATCCCGCGAAACTCGGCCCAGGATACCGATTCCAACGGAGTTGCCGCGGCGTCCAATTTGGGATCCGCCGAATACACCTGGGCGATATTGCTGAGGTTGACAACCGTTGTGGCGTGAAACCGTTCCGCCAACAAGACCGCGTCGTTGTCGGTGCTGAATCCCGGCTTCCACCCCGCCGCCACCAGGACAGAACCGGTAAAACTGATTGGCCCGGTTGGATCGTACACCACCGGGTCCTGACAGTACGGCGCCAGCGAGTGACGAATCAGCTCGGCGTTGAGCCGGGTAGCCATGATACCGATCCAGTCCTGCGCGTCCGCGTCAGCCAGTTTGCCGCCGGCATCGCGAAACGCCGCCTGGTAGCGTCGCGCCGCGGCACCGCCGCCAATTACCAGGATAACCTTGTCACCCGTGGATGTGATGTGATCGCCAAGAACCGTTTTGTAGGCGCGAATCAATCCGCTGTCCGGCGCGTCGGGGACGACGATCGATCCGCCAAGAGATATGACTACCATGTCGATATCCTACAACGTCCGCACGGTTGTGGACACCTGGTTTTAAACCGCAGATGGTGGTCGAAACGGTATCGCAGGGTATACTGTTAACAGGAGATGCTATGGATGACCTGACCGCCCTCCTTACAAACTGGCCGCACGACCCGGAACACGCCGTGCGAATCATCGTCGCTCAGGACGGCCGCAGCGTCATGCAGGTTCGACTGCCCCTCGGCGTGGAACAGTACGAAATGGACGGCCGCCCCGACGGGACCCAGCCGTACGGATTCGATTCGGTCCTCGCCCATACTCAGGACCGACTCCGCCGACACATCGTCGAAACCGGCAGTGACGCGGGGTTCCTTGTTACCACTGCGGAGGCGGCGGAGCTGCAAAGCGAAGGGGTTCTGTACTACTACCGGTACCTGTTGCTCTTCCGGCTCGGATACTACGATCTGGTGGTGCGTGATACCGACCATAACCTTCAGCTGTGTGATCTCCTTGAGCGCTACTGCCAAAGCGAAGACGCCCGGAACGCGGTCCTCCAGTTTCAACCGTACATACTGCGAATGAACGCCGCCGCCCGGGCAATTGCGATTGAACGGGGCGAGTCTTCCGGGGACTACCACGAGGTGATCAACATGACGATACAGCGCATTCAGGAGCTCGAGGAGATCGACAGTCCGGCGTTCCAGTTTGAACGGATTCGGTCGGTGAATTACCTGCGCACGCTGGTGCGCAAGCTCGATGCCGACCCTGACGCGTCCGACACCTCCGACCAGATCGCATCGACTATGGTTACCGGAGTTGCCCGCAGCCGGCTGGAGCACGAGCTGCAGGAAGCGGTTGACGCTGAGGACTACGAGCGTGCCGCGCGCATTCGCGACGCCCTTCGCCGGCGGGATCAATGACGGGGATCTGCGGACCGGTATGTTGACAAACGGGAACAAGTAATTAGACTACCAACAGGCGATTGTGCCATTGGATTACAGAAATTGCGCATACTGATATATCTATTACTGTTACACATACCGGTCGGTTTACTGACCGCCCAGGACATACAGACGGCAGTCTCGTTTTTTGACGAGCTGTCAGCCCGCTACGGCGAGGTGGAAGACTACCACGCGGAGCTGCGGATCACCCGGGAAGAGAGTGAATCAACCGGGACGATCGAGTACCGGATTCCCAATCAGGTGCGCGTGGACTTTGAGGAGCCCGCGGGGCAGGTGCTTGTTTCCGACGGGGAGCTCCTGCAGGTGTACATCCCGGAGCATAACGTTGTTCTGGAGCAGTCCCTCAGGCGTCGCAGTGAAGGTGCGATCGCCACCCTGGCCAACGAACAGGGGCTGAACCTGCTCCGTCAGAATTACAGCATCGCCTATCTCGACACCCCGGAAGCGGTGCCGCTTGACGAAGGTTCGGATGAAATGGTTATCAAGCTGCGCCTGAACTGGCGCAACAGCAACGAAGGGTACCGGCAGTTGATCATCTCTGTGGATGACGACATGCTGATACGACGCATCATCGGCGTTACGGCAAGTTACGAAGAGATTCAGTTCGATTTCGAAGACGTCGTGGTTAACCGCGGCATCCCGGACAGTCGATTTGACTATGAAGCCCCGTCGTCTGCCAACACGTTTGACAGTTTTCTCTTTGAGCGCGAGGGCTGAAGATGGATTCGATCGGTACCAAACTGAAATCTGCCCGCGCAGCCAAAGGCGTCAGCGTTGAGCAGGTGGTGCGGGACACGCACATCACCCGTCGCTTTATCGAAGCGATGGAGGAAGAGGACTTTGAACAGTTTCCGGGCGAGGCGTATCTGCTTGGCTTCCTCCGAAATTACGCCTCCTATCTCGGTCTGGCCGGTGAAGAGATCGTCTCGCTGTATCAGAATATCAAGATTCAGGAGCAGCCGGCGCCGATCGACGAGCTGTTGGACCGGAAGGTTCGTCGCCCGCTTCCGCTTGGGCCGATCCTGATCGTCCTTGCGGTTCTTGTGGTTGCCGGTGTTTTGGCGCTCTTTCTGACCGGCGTCGTGACGATCCCTTCTCTTGACCGGGGTGGAGAGACTGCCGCAGAGGCGGTGGATGAGCTCTTTGTCCTGAATGAACCGTTTGTGGAACGCCGGTTTCTTGAAGGTGACCGCATCGCGATTCCCGTGGACGGTGAAAACGCAACTATCGAGTTTGTGGAAGTTGGTGAGCGCGTTGCAATCGGGAGTGAAGCGGGAATTGTGCACCTTGCCGGTAGCGAACGCCGCGTTCTGGATATTACCGGAGAGGGGAGCGCGGACATCAGCGTTTCCATTCGACAGATTTACCGCGAAGAGGGAGAGACGCCCTCAGTGGTGGTCCGGGTTGACCGGGTGATCGGTCGGGACGCGCCGGAAGAGCCGCCCGCCGCCGCCGTCTCCGACGCCGAACGTACCGAGCTGGCCCTTGGTCAGACGATTGAACCGAGTCGACAGGTAGAGTCGCGGGTGGTTGCGCAGTTTCCAACCCTTCAGGAGTACTTCATTGAGGCGGATTTCCGCGGTCTGACGATGTTCCGCTGGGAAGTGGACGACACCCCCCGGGAAGAACGCTACCTCCAGAACGGCGACCGCGTTCGCACCAGCGTTCGTGACATCGTCCGTATCTGGGCCTCCAATGCGGGCAACGTTCGGCTCCGTGTCGCCGGGAATCCGGTGGAACTTGGCGACCAGGGAGAGGTTGTGGCTGCGGTGATTCGATGGAGCGAAACCGAGGACGGCGGCTACCAGCTTGAATTGCTACCCCAGTACTGACAAATCGCCCGAGTACGAGGCGGAGCGGTAATGGCTTCCGTATATATCGAGAACCTCGGCTGCGCCAAAAACCAGGTTGACGCGGAGGTAATGGGCGCCCGCCTCGAAGACGCCGGCTGGACGTGGACCGATGTCGCCGAGCAGGCGGATCTGATCGTCATAAATACCTGTGGATTTATCGAACCGGCGCAGCAGGAATCGATTGATACCACGCTGGCGTTTCTGAACGCCTATCCCGATACGCCGGTCACCCTGGCCGGGTGCATGGCCCAGCGGTACGCCGACGAACTGGCCGGGGGTATGCCCGAGATCGCCGGTGTATTCGGCAATCGGGAACCCCACCGTATCGATGTAGTTGTCCGTCGCATCACCGATCATCATGCTGAACACGGTCCGCTGGTCTGGGTCCCCGAAGGTGAACCGGTCATCACTGCTCATCCGCGGAACCGCCTGCTCTCGCACCCGGGTTCCGCGTTTATCAAGATAGCCGAAGGATGTAATCACTCGTGCAGTTTTTGCGCCATCCCGTCCATTCGGGGCCGTCTGCGCCTGCGCCCTGTCGGTGATATTCTCCGCGAGTTTCGCGAGTTACGCGCGGCGGGCATCTTTGAGTTTAACCTCATCGCCCAGGATCTTGCGGCGTGGCGGGACGGGGGCGACGGATTTCCCGCGCTGATTTCAGCGCTTCTCGCAGAACCGGGAGAGTTCTGGCTGCGGCCGCTCTATTTGTATCCCGACACGTTTCCCGAAGAACTCCTCGCAATCGCCGCCTCAGACGCGCGCCTGCTGCCCTATTTTGACCTGTCCTTTCAGCACGCGTCCCGGTCGGTCCTGCGCCGGATGGGACGGCCCGGCGACGCTGCGGCGTACCTCGCACTCATACAGCGTATTCGCGCGGTCCTGCCCGATGCGGCGCTGCGCTCAAGTTTTATCGTCGGGTTTCCCGGTGAAACCGATGAGGATATCGCCGAATTGCGTTCGTTTCTTGAGACCGCCCGGCTGGAGTGGGTGGGCGTCTTTGAGTACAGCGCTCAGGACGGAACCCCGGCGGCGGCGATGCGGGACCCGGTCTCTGCACAACTGTCCGCCCGGCGGAAGGCGGAGATCGAAGCAGGGCAGGAGCAGATCGTTGCCGACCGGCTTGGCCGCCGCGTCGGTGCAGAGTACACCGTCCTGGTCGAGGATCGCATTCAGGGAACGGAAATCGCCCTGGGGCGCTCGCGGTTGCACGCGCCGGATGTGGACGGCCTGGTGGTGGTTCACGGCTGCCCGGAAACGGTTGTGCCGGGGAGCGTTATCACCGCCGAGACTACCGGTGTCAGCGGGGTGGATCTTCAGGCGGTGTTTCGCCGGTAACGCGGTGGATTAACGCCTCAAGGCGACGCCGTTGCACGTCACTCAACGGGTGCTCCCTGAGCCGCTCCGCAAGACGGAGGAAGTCGCTCCGGTACTTCCGGATCTTGAGGCGCTGCAGCAGGGCGATCGCCGGCGTGAACTGTTCCCGGAGGATCAGCTCTTCCACCGCCGCAACGATCGTTCCATCGCTCGCGTGCGCCAGGGTGACAACTTCGGCAACCGGATCGTGGGCGACGGCGCCTGGTCTTGCGGGGCCGTCTACCGCCGTCGGAACGACGGTGATCTCCGCCACGCGCAGCTCCTCGGTCACAGCTATACGACTGCCGGCGGGGGTGGAAAGTGTCCATGGAACGGGGCCGTTTTGCTCCACAGCGGTCCCTCCCGCCGCCTCCCAGCGGCTGGGTATCAAAAACCGGTCTGCCGTCGCGCGGGAAAGAGCAAGTTCCTCCACCTGCGCACGCCGCTGCAGGCGGGCTTCGCGGCTCTGGCGAACACCGCGGAGCACGACAAACAGATATTCGTCGGTTCGTATTGCCCCCTGTGTTGCCTTGCCACCTTTAAATTTCTGGTGCTCTCGCCGGAGAACCTCCACCGTGTTGATTCCGTCCTCACTCAGCAGATCAACGATCTCCCGCGCTCCGATGATCCCGTCGTTGTTATAGGAGATGAGAAGTGAGCGGGTGTCGGCTGCCGCAAGAAAGCGCTCAAATGCGTGGCGCGCCTGGCCGGCTCGGCGGCTGCACCACGGTGAGCGGATATGGTCCCGCCGAATACCGGCGCGACTGCCCGTCTCCACCGGTCCGGGGTCGTAAAAGTCCCACCGCACCGCGGTGGTCAACAGGTGATAGTTGGCGCCGTACTGGTGGATGTTATACGGCGGGTCCGCGTATACCAGGTCGAAGGGAGTGCCTTGGACCTCCTCTCGGGCAGCCGCCAGCACCTCCTCCGCGGTACCGACGCGCGCAGTGCCACGCGGGCCGGAGATGAACGGCAGCGGCTTTAAGTCGATCGGGGCCATGATCCGTGAC
>JAQIBO010000480.1 GCA_027859055.1 Spirochaeta sp. | reverse complement strand
TCTTTGATCCGCGCCTGAGCTTCTTCACCTTCATCTCTCGCCACGCCCTGCGCCGCCTCCTGCCGTTTACCGATAAGCAGAACTTTTTTCCGCCAAAGCAGTTTGCTGCGCGGGTGGGGCTGCTGTTTTCCGCCACCGCGGAGGTGCTGTTCGCGGTAGATCTTGCGATTCCCGCGGTGATCGTCCTGGCAACGCTTGGTCTGTTTGCCGCGCTTGAATGTGTTCTGAATTTCTGTATGGGATGTGTCATCTACAACACCTTCATCGCCCCGCTGCAGAAACGTAAAGTGTTTGAGGTTGACCGGTGAAGATGCGGCCCGATACGGCGGCGATTCGGCTTCAGGCCGACCGCTCCGGCTACGGTGAGCACGCGGTTCCGATTTACGCGACCAGCGGATACGTTTTTGACACCGCCGGAGACGCCGCCGCCGCGTTCAGCGGAGAGCTCGATCACCCCCTCTACGGCCGCTTTGACAACCCCAATACCGACGAATTCGCCGCCAGAATCGCACACCTTGAAGGCACAGAAACGGCGATCGCCACCGCCAGCGGCATGCGTGCGATCTTTACCAGCGTTCTCGGGCTCCTCCGCGCCGGGGATCACGTCGTCGCCAGTTACCAGGTCTTCGGGTCAACCCTCAGCATGATGAAAGAGTTTCTGCCGCGCTGGGGAATCGAGACCACCCTGGTAGATCTGACCGATCTTGATGCGTGGGAGCGCGCCTGTCGTGACACCACCCGGATGTTCGTTCTTGAGACGCCCAGTAACCCCGGCCTTGAGACGGTGGATATCGCCGCGTTGGCCGGAATTGCGCACCAGCGCGGTATCCTTCTCAACGTCGACAACTGTTTTGCCACGCCGGCGCTGCAGCGACCGGCGGAGATGGGGGCGGACATCGTCGTGCATTCGGCCACCAAGTTTATCGACGGCCAGGGGCGCGTCCTTGGCGGGGCGGTGGCGACCTCGGCGGAGATCATGGAGCGGATCATGCCGTTCTACCGCACAACCGGCCCCACCATGTCCGCGTTCAACGCCTGGATCCTGTCGCGCAGTCTGGAAACCCTCACAATCCGCATGGAAAAGCACAGCGCCACCGCGCAGATCCTCGCGGAGCGGCTGCAGGATCTGGCCGGTGCCGGTGCCCACTCCGACGCCCGCTCCGGCGGAATCGGTGCGGTCAAATACCCCGGACTGGAAACCTACCCGCAGTTTGACCTCGCGAAAAGACAGATGCGCCTCCCCGGGGCGCTCCTCACCGTGGAAGTGGGCGATGCCGCAGACTCCGCGATGGCGTTCATGGATCGCCTGCAGATCATTTCCCGGTCGGTGAATCTTGGAGATACCCGCACGATCGCAACTCACCCGTATAGTACCACCCACAGCAAATTGCCGCCGGAACTCAAGACACGCCTGGGGATCACGCCCTCGCTTGTGCGCCTTTCGGTGGGCCTTGAAGACCCGGAAGACCTGTGGGAGGATATCTCTCAGGCGCTTGGGTGAACCGGCACTGCACCGCACCGCACCGCGCCGCACCGGGGCGGACGCGCCCCTATCCCAACCGGCGTAATCCGGTATAGCCTCCGCCAATGCACAAAGACGCAACCAACGACGCGCTGCGCAACGTAGCGATTATTGCCCACGTAGACCACGGAAAAACGACCCTTGTTGACGCCCTCTTTCGCCAGTCCGGCGTGTTCCGGGAGGGGCAGGAAACCGCCGAGCGCCTCATGGACACGATGGACCTCGAGCGGGAGCGGGGTATCACGATCGCGGCAAAAAACAGCGCGATTATCTGGAACGGAGTCAAGATCAACATCCTCGATACGCCGGGACACGCCGACTTCGGCGGCGAGGTGGAGCGGGCGCTCTCCATGGTGGACGGGGTCATTCTCCTGGTGGACGCCTCCGAGGGTCCTCTGCCGCAGACGCGTTTCGTGCTGGACAAGGCGCTGCGCGCCGCGTTGCACGTGATCGTCGTCATTAACAAGATAGACCGCCAGGATGCGCGCCCCGCGGAGGTGCTCAGCGAGATATACGATCTGCTGATCGATCTCGACGCCGACGAAGAACAGCTCGAGTGCCCGGTTCTCTACGCCGACGGGCGCGCGGGTATCGCCAAACGCTCCCTCACGGACAGCGCGGAAAACCTCCACGTTCTGATGGACACGATCATAGAAGAGGTGCCGCCTCCGGCGTACAAATCGGTAGAGCCGTTTCAGATGCTCGTGTCCGACCTGTCGTACTCCGACTTTCTCGGACGCCTTGCCGTGGGAAAGGTCGTTCACGGGAGCGCCCGCAGCCGGGAGGCGCTTGTCTGCCTCGGTGATCACGGTCGCCAGACGCCCCTGAACGTCTCGCGGTTGCAGGTCTACCGGGGCCCCGCCCTGGCGGACACCGACGTCGCCGCGCCGGGAGATATCGTCGTGCTTGCCGGCGTGGAGGATGTCCACATTGGAGACACGATCTGCTCCCGGAATGCTCCCAAGGCGCTTCCCCGCCTCACCGTGGATGAACCCACCGTCTCGATGTACTTCGCGCCGAACACGTCGCCGCTCCTTGGAAGAGAGGGGAAATTCCTGCAGTCGAGTAAGATTCGCGAACGGCTGGAAAAGGAAACGATGCTGCACGTGTCGATTCGCGTGGAAGAGACGGAAAGCAAAGAGGGGTTTATCGTGAAAGGCCGGGGCGAGTTTCAGATGGTGATCCTTCTTGAGACGCTGCGCCGTGAGGGCTTTGAGTTGAACGTCGGCCGCCCCCAGGTGATCTTCCGGAAAGAGAACGGCATAACGACGGAGCCGATCGAGCATCTGTTTCTCGAGTGTGATGAAACGTTCACCGGCGTTGTGACGGAAAAGCTTTCCAAACGAAAAGGACGCATGCTCAGTTACGAGACACATAAGGGGAACCGGGCGCGCCTGGAGTTCAGCGTGCCCTCCCGTGGACTTCTCGGGTATCGGGACGAATTTCTGACCGATACGCGGGGCACCGGAATCATCAATGCGTCCCTGCTCGGATACGAGGAATACCGCGGTGATTTTCCCGAACGGTTTACCGGATCCCTTGTCGCCGACCGGCCCGGCGAGGCGGTCCCGTATGCGTTGTTCAACCTGGAACCGCGGGGCACCCTGTTTATCCGCCCCGGTGATTCGGTCTACGAGGGGATGATCGTCGGTGAACATAACCGCGATAACGACCTCAACGTGAACCCCTGCAAGACGAAAAAGCTTACCAATATGCGCGCCTCCGGCAAAGACGACGCAGTCGTTCTCACCCCGGTGCTGGCGATGACCCTTGAACGGGCGATCCAGTTTATCCGCGACGATGAAATGGTGGAGGTGACACCCAGGTCGATCCGGATGCGTAAAGTAATCCTGCCCGCGGTGAAGCGGAAAGGTGACACCCGGCGGCCAACCGTTGTCGGCCCTTGACCGATAAATAGCACCGCTTTTACACTGTCACCATGCACGCAACGATTTCCGCCTTCGGGGCGTATGTTCCTGAACGACGGGTCACCAACGACGAACTTGCCCAATCGGTCGACACCTCCGACGAATGGATCCAATCCCATACCGGTATTCGCGAGCGCCGCATCGCGGCGCCGGACCAGGCGGCCAGCGACCTTGGAATTGCGGCGGGACGCGCTGCGCTGGAACGACGCGGCATTGGCCCGGAGACTGTTGACATGGTGATTGTTGCGAGTTCAACCACCGACTACCCGAACTTTCCCTCCACGGCGTCGATCATTCAGGATCGACTCGGGTGCGTGAACGCCGGCGCCTTCGATATCTCCGCCGGGTGCACCGGGTTCGCCTACGGCCTGGAGCTGGCGCGCTCCCTGGTAGAGGCCGGTTCAGCCGCCACGGTGCTTCTTATTGCGGCCGAAACGCTGACAAAAATCACCAACTGGGACGACCGGAACAGTTGCGTCCTCTTCGGCGACGGCGCCGGCGCGGCGGTCTTTGAGGCTGGTGAAGAGAACGGCTCAGGGACGCGGGTGCTGCATTCGTGGCTCAAGTCAAAGGGAAGCGGCGACGCCGCGCTGATCCGGCACGTCGGTGGCAGTCGGACGCCCTTTGATCCGGCGGTTCATACCGCCGCGGATATGCAGATCTATATGGACGGACGGGCGGTGTACCTCTTCGCCGTTGACGCGGTGGTTCGAACGATTCAGGCGCTGTGCGACAAAGAACAGATTGAACCCCGGGAACTGGACTGGATCGTGCCGCACCAGGCGAATATCCGGATTATCGAAGCCGCGGCAAAACGACTCAAACTACCCATGGACCTCTTTTTTACCAACCTGGACCGTTACGCGAATACGTCAGCCGCGTCCATACCGCTGGCGATCAAGGAAATGATCGATCAGGATCTGCTAAAAACGGGACAGCGCGTTTTGACCGTTGGATTCGGGGCGGGACTCTCATACGGTGGTAATCTGCTGCGCTGGTAGCTTCTGCTGTCGGAAATCTACAGGTAGGCGTAGACGCCCCGGAAAAACGACCCCGCACCGCCCAGGACAAACAGGTGCCAGACCGCATGGTAGTAGGGCACCTGTTTCAGCGCGTATACGATTGTCCCCAGGCTGTACACAACACCGCCGGTCAGCAGGAGCCAGAAAAACTCCGCCGGAAGAACTTGCACGATCGTGCCGATCCGGATCACCGCCAGCCACCCCATCGCCAGGAAAAAGACCACTTGCCACACCTTGAATTTTTCCCAGAGCAAAACTTTCAGCGTCATTCCGGTGATCGCCAGCGCCCAGACGGTTGCCAGCGTCCAGTACGACCACGGCTGTCCGATCACCGTCATGATCGGCGTGTACGTACCCGCAATCAGCATAAAAATGGAGAGGTGATCCATCAAACGGAAAAGCCGTTTCCAGTTTGAACCGGCGGGGCTGAGGTGGTACAGCGTCGACGCAGTGAACAGGAGGACCATCGATCCCCCGAACACGCCGTTTGCAACCCGGACCGGGACGAGAGCCGGCTTCAGAAGCAGGGCGACCGTACCGGCAACCGCAAGAACCGCACC
The DNA here is from genome assembly GCA_027859055.1 of Spirochaeta sp. Lineage (GTDB taxonomy): Bacteria > Spirochaetota > Spirochaetia > DSM-27196 > Alkalispirochaetaceae > Alkalispirochaeta. Next base: position 6,397 of record JAQIBO010000480.1, on the reverse strand, counting down.
GAGAAGATGCGTTAACCCGTTGGCGAGTTCTTCGCGGGGGGTGTCGTGAGAGTGAAGGGTGACGTGTCGCTCAAGCCAATTCATTCGGTGAGGCTACCAGAGACGGGGCGGCGCGGCTACGCATACAACGCCCACGCGGAGTATATCAATGTGACGATTACCGCTACGCCGTACAACGCACCCAGTACCTCCTGCATCACCACGCCGGGGTCCCGTCGGGACCGAACTCTCGTTTCCATGCGGCGATTGTACCGGACCACCCCGGACAGGAAGTGTCCGGGGCATGCAATTACTGACAATTACTGAATCGACGGGCCAAAAACCGCCAGCAAAACGGAGAGGCTTACCACTGACAGCATCGTGGACACCAGCGTCGCGGTCACCACCGGCGCAATGCCCGCCTGGTATTTGCTCGCGAACACCGAGGCATTCACCCCCGTTGGAAGCGCGGCGGTCACGACGCCGACAGCGGTCCACAGCGGGTCCAACCGGAAGATAAATGCCGCCAGAATCCAGACCGCAATGGGGTGAACGATCAGTTTCAGCACCATCATCACCCCCGCTTCCGCGACGTGTCCCATGACCCGATACTGCCGCAAAGACGCGCCGGTCACAAACAGCGCCGCCGGCAGCGCGGACCCGCGGATCCATGTTATCACCGTTTCGGTGGGACCCGTTATCGAAAGGGATGCCATATTAAAGGCCAGGCCGACCATAAGGCCGCCGAAAATCGGATTGCGGAGCATTCCCACGGCGGTGCGCAGCACGATCGTCAGGTTTGAACGTCTCAACCCGCCGGTGCCGTCACCGACGCGGCCCGACTCCGCAACAGCGGTGGTCAGGGAAAACAGAATCGCCGTGTGGACCGATACGATCATCATCAACGGGAGAACCGCCGTATTTCCCCATGCGGTGGAGATGATCGGGAGACCGATTAAAACAGTATTTGAGTACGCACACCCCATTCCGTAGATCGCCTGTTCCGTCCGGGGCTGGTGAAAAAAACGCCGTCCGATCGCGACGCCGGCAAAGTATATTCCCACTGCGGGGAGATAATAGGCCAACAGAAACGACCACTGGATCTCAGCCGGCAGGGAGACGCGGGACATCGAGTCAAAAAGCATGATCGGAAGGGCGATGTTGAAGACGTACCGGGTGAGGCCGGGCACGTCCTGGGTGCGAAACGCACCGAGCCATGTAAGCACATACCCCAGGACGGCGATCGCAAAAACGGGGAGAATGACGGCTATGATGTCCATCGGACGATCATGCCGGAAATACGGGAGAAGTTCCAGTCGGCGCGTCCGGGGTTCCGGAACGAGGCGCCGACCGGATTTCGAACCAACGCGTCACAGCCGGAGGTCAATTACCGGCGGCTGTGGCTGCGAACGCCTTTAAAGAAGCTCCTGAATTCGTTGCATCAGTTCCTGATCCTGCTGCACAGCCTGGGCGATCTGATTGTACCGTTGTATATCCATACCCTGATCCTCCACAGCCGCGATCATCGCCTGGTTTGATTCGCGCTGGATCGTCTGGATCGCCTGCACCAGTTTGGCAAACTCTTGTTGTTCCGCCTCGGTTGGTGCGTCTCCCATTTGTTGGCCGCCTTGGCTCGCCTGGAGTAATTCCTCGAAGCGGGTCCGTTCCATCGTTGAGTCGTCTACGAGTGTCTCGGCTTCGGTTGCAATGTCCTGTTGAATCGTACGCACCTCTTCAAGGGCGTCGACAAACTGCTCCAGTTCCGCGTCGTTTACCTCGACGTCGCCACCCGGCGGCGGTGCCTGCTGGGCGCCAACGGTCGCGACCGGAATAAGCAGGGCCAGGGCGAGAACGGCGAGGAACCCCGCGCGTCGAAATGCATATGTATGTTTCGTAATTTGTACCATACCCGCGAACGTAATAACCGACCGTGGGCGATGTCAAAACAACACGGCGCCGCTCGATACCCATTTCAGTGAATTTGTTGAAATCTTGACAAAGGTTGGTTATATTCCGCAAGAAATAAAATAAATTGGAGGCTATATGATGAAGAAAACAGTTTTTGTTATTGTCCTGATTGTCGCGCTGGCGGCGCCCGCCGTTTTCGCCCAATCCCTGAAGGGGATGAGTCTGAACGGTGCCACCGGTCTCATCGGTATACCCAGCGGCCGTATTGGCTGGGAGCGCACGTCGGACTTTGGATTTGACCTCGGCTACCACGCCATCATCGACGACGACGATGCCAATCATATTCCCAAGGCAAGCGTGAGTCTCTTTCGGCTCCTTGAGATCTCCGGTGCGTACGACATCCAGGACGACAATAACTCCAGCATTGAGGACGAATCGGACCTGATTATCGGCGGAAAGATCCAGCTTCCGACAGAGGGTACCGCCGTGGCGATCGGCGGAAACGCCCAGATGATCAAGATCAACGATGAGTCTTATCAGGCTACGCAGATCTACCTGGCGGCCACCTATCCCGGAAGCTTTTTCGAGATGCCCGCCGAAACAACGTTCGTCGTCGGAAAATCATTCGGCGATGACGAAGTGACTCCCGGTGATGAGGCGATCGACTTCGGCATGGGATTCGATTTGATCCTCTTCCCCGAGGTGTTTCAGGGCTACGTTCACTGGATCAACGACTTTGCCAACTTCAGCTACAGCCAGGACCCGCGGGGCGTGAACGCCGGTTTCCGCGGTGCGTTCAACACGGGGATTCGCATCGACGTGGCGGCCAACCCCAGCTTGAGCAAGTACAAGTTTGTGATCGACGCGATCATGACCGACGCCCTTGACGAGAACCGTGCCTTTGCGCTGGGCCTCGCCTTTGGCGCCCCGTTGATGTAGAACGGCAAGCGACGGCGCCGACGGACTGTTTTCGTCGGCGTACGCCCTTTTGCTGGAACGCTGAAGCGCGTATACTGCCGCGTATGGATAAGGTAGTACTTCGCGCCCGGGACCTGGATGAATACCTCAACGAAGCCGATCGTGCGCTTGTGGGGGAGATGGATGAGCTCTACGCTCAAGCGCTTGATTCGATGAAGGTGCTGAACAGCGCACCCAATGAGCAGCGGCAGCAACGTGCCAAACAGGAACTGATCGAGCTTTACCAGGTGATGGGCGACCGGATGCAGGAGCTGATCGCCTCCGAAAACCGCGTTAAGGTGTACTCGTTTCAGACCCCGCGGGCGGTTCACGGTGAGGCGTCACGTCTGATCGCCAAGCTTCGGGACACGCGGACGCCGCATAGCGAGTTTGTGTACTACATCCAGCGGGCGTACGAACTGCTTTTCAATCTCGCCTACGCGAAACCTGACAACCATCATAAAAACCACCTTATCGTTCGAACTCCGGTTACCGATCCGGTCCAGAACTTTGCGGTCCACAAGATTCCCGACGTGGATGAAGCGCTGGAAAATACCGTGATGTGTGTCATGTTGCGGGGAGCCCTGCTGCCGTCGATGATCATGTCCAAAGAGATCCAGGAGTACACCTCCACCGGTAACGTGTCGCCGTTTGCGCTGTTTCGGATCAGCCGCGACGACAGCAAGATGGAGTCGAACATGGAGTACATTCTCGATCTGGATCGCTCTTATTTCGACCTGGAATCGCTTGACGGAAAAGACCTGATCTTTGCCGACCCGATGAACGCCACCGGGGGCAGTCTGGTCACGATCATTCAATACCTTCACGGCCGCGGCATCCAGCCCAAGTCTGTCAATTTTTTCAACGTGATCTCCGCCCTGAAGGGCTCCCTCCGCATCGTGCGGGCGATTGAGAACGCCACAGTCTACACGTTATGGATGGACCCGGTGCTTAACGAATCCGCCTATATTCTCCCGGGCCTTGGCGACGCCGGAGACCGTCTGAACGGCAGTGATACCGAGGACGCTCCGCGTAACATCATTCAACTGATCGCCGATTACGGGCTCACCGTTTCCAACCTGTATCGCTCTCAGGTCCGCGAAATCGAACAGACGGTCCTTGGACGTGTTGCGTCTGCCCGTCCTGCCAGAGGCGCCGGGTCGTGAAACCGCGCTCGGGACAACGGAGCGCCTGGGTCACGGTCGGAGTGATCGTGGTCCTGGCAATGGGGTCGGCGTCCTGTGCCTCCCGGGTCAGTTATCGGGAACTCGCGCAAGAGTATTACAATCTTGGCAACGCGTTTTTCGAGCTCGGTGACTACGAGCGCTCCTTCGAATACTATTCCCGGGCCGTTGAACTCGACGAAGAGCTGCCGGCAACGGGCTACAACCTCGCGCGTCTGCATACCCGGAGGGGCGAATACGACGTTGCATTGAACGTCCTGGATGAGCTCCTGACCTCCGACCCCGATAGCGGACTGTTTCGCGAAACCAGGGCATTTGTGCTGTACCGGGCGGATCGTCCGACCGATGCGCGGCGGGAGTATCGCGCGTTGATTTCCGCCTATCCCGCCCGCGTGCGTCTGCGGTATAACCTTGCATTACTGGAAATCCGGGAAGACCGGCCGGAACTGGCGCTCCGAATCCTGGAGGAAGGGGTCGAACTTGCGGCCGAGGACGAGCAGTACCACTGGCTGTTTGCGGAAGCGGCATATCTCGCCGGAGAACAGGAACGGGCAGCCGTACACCTTGAGACCTACCGCGAACTGGTGGGTGACGACACGGAGGCGCTCGCGCGTCTTGCTCGCCGCTACGCCGCATGGGACTATACGCTGGCGGCCCTGGAGGTCCTGGCACAGATCCCCGAAACGGTGGAATCCGATACGGCTCTGGTCTTTCTGCAGGCATCCCTCTATCTGACCGGTACACCGGAGTTTGATCGTGGTATCGGATTACTGCGAAGTGCTCTTCAGAAGGGGTTTACGGAACCTGAACCGTTGCGCGATCTGATTGAGGGTGTTCGCCCCGGGGATCGTGACGTCGTTGAGGAGTTGATCGGGGAGTTCGATATTGACATCTCTGGTGAGGCCGATGAAGAACAGGACGCGCCGCAGGTGACAACCGGCGGCGGGGACAGCCTCGTTTCCCCGCCCGCATCTGCCGACGGGGAAAGCGACACCGACGGAGAGGTTACAGACTGAGGATCTTTCGCAACGAGGTGAATACCTCTTCAGGCGCGGGACTCGAGTCGAGGTCGACAAGTTTTCCCCGGCTGCGGTAGTACTCGATCAGTGGTTCCGTCTGCTCCCGATACACGCGAAGCCGATTCTTGATCGCATCTTCGCGGTCATCTTCCCGTTGCACCAGATCGTCTCCGGTTTCATCGTCTTTGCCCTCCACCTTGGGGGGGCTGAACAGGATATGGTAGGTCCGCCCGCTCCCGGGATGGACGCGACGTCCTGACAGACGCTTTACCACCTCCTCATCAGAGAGAGTGAAATTGATGACGTTATCCACCGGCGCCATCTCCGACAGAGCATCCGCCTGCGGAACGGTCCGTGGAAATCCGTCAAGGATAAAACCGGATTTCGCATCGTCCTGTCCCAGTCGATCCCGGACAAGTTCGATCGTTAATTCGTCGGGAACCAGCTCTCCGCTGTCGAGAATTGCTTTAACTTTTTTCCCGAGCTCCGTCTGGTTCTTGATGTTGTACCGAAAGATATCTCCGGTTGAGATGTGGGGAATCGAGGCTGCGTCCGCCACGCGAACAGCCATCGTTCCCTTGCCAGCCCCGGGGGGACCGAGAAAGATCAGTTTCATACTATCGCCTCCGTACTCAAATTGGTGGTGCGTCGCCACGTGTCCGTCGATCGGAACGCGGGGGCCGCACGCGTCCCAATAGTAGGACGCCACATAGGCTCGGTCAACCTTCTCCCGGCGACACGGTGTCCCGGCGACGAGGTGAACCGATATCGCGACGGAATTTGCCGGATGTCTTCGTTTATCGTACTGTTAAGCTATGAACGTGTGGGACGACTTAAACAGGAACATTTCAAAAACCTCACAGCAGTGGCTCTCATGGGCAAAACAGCACGCCCAGGAGCTCGGTGATGCCGGCGTTCGTCATGTCGAACGGCAGGACCTTCTTTCAGAGCGAAAACAGCTTGTCCACCGAATTGGGGACGAGGTGGTGAACCGATTTCTGGTTGCGGAAAAGAAGACGCTCCGCCCGGATTCGCCGGAGATCGCGGAGCACGTTGAGCGTATCCGGACGATCGACGAACGCCTGTCGGAACTCGGAAATACCGATGACGACACGGCCGCCAGACCCGAATCGGAATCTGATTCGTAGGCGATAGAATCGCAAACGTTTCCGCCGCGAACGCACTCGCAAGAGTATGTGAATATTTTCTGCCTGAGGGCAAAAACTTTTCACGGAGGAGTTGACGGAGAGGGGTGGGATCTGGTAGGTTTCCGCTCACGCCGCACGGGGCTGCACGGCAGTTTCAGCGCGGCGGACAACGAGACATGACAAACGGACTGATCCTGCACAA
>JAQIBO010000395.1 GCA_027859055.1 Spirochaeta sp. | reverse complement strand
TCGGGATGGACACCGGCGTCCCCGTCACCTTCGGCGTCCTCACCACCGACACGATTGAGCAGGCGATCGAGCGCGCCGGCACCAAAGGGGGCAACAAAGGCTGGGAAGCCGCCGAAGCGGCGATCGAAATGGTAGATCTTTTCAGCAATCTGAAATCGTAAAACGAACCGTCCGGTTCACCGGGGTGGCTACTCTCACCCCGGTGCGCCCTCCGGATCGGTGGGGGGGTTGTGCGTATAGTTAATGGAAAGTCACTCGAACTTCAGCGGCAGCCCCCGCAAGCGCGGGGAAGACGGCGCAGCTTGCACGGCGCACCATGATGTATTATACGTACTTGCCTGCGGAACTACCGGCCATCACTGTCAGTGTCCCAGATTTGGCTCAAATCCTGGCCCCAACCAGGCTCTTTTACATATCAAATTGTTCACGAACTGTTCCTCTCCCTAATAACCTCGAAAACGGGAACTACGCTCGAAACCTCAACAGCGCGAGGATCTCGCCTTTTCCCGCGTCCGGATCAACGCATGCTTCGGCTGCTTCATCGAGGCGCTCAGCGTCGTGACAGTCACGTACAACCGCTTCTTCTTCCTCGGTGAGCCCGAAGCGACGGCGTAACTGCCGGACCAGAACGTCCGCTTTGCCTTGTTCGAGGCCTTCTTCTCGTATCACGTCGGCTATGCTTTTCATCCGTACTCCCTCCTCTTCAGTATACACGTTCTCTTCAATGGCCGTCATCAGCGGTTGTCTGTATCGTCCTTCCACGTGACTGAGTACATACGTCGTGATCGTATGCCAGAGATCACCGGGCAGGGGGCTGCGGGCAACCACGCGTGCAATGATCTGGATATCCCCAGCCTCCAGTTCGCGCTGGATGTATTTCATCGCGATCATGCCGGCGGAGGCTCGCGCTCGCGCGCGCTCGGCGATCTGCTCTGGTGGTATTTCCTCCAGGTCAAAGAGGTAGTAGCGCAAGTTCACCGGATATCCGCCGGGTGGGTGGCGTTTTTGCGGGGCGGTATCGTTGGGTTCACCGGTACCCGCGGACTCAACGGTTTGATGCAGTCCGGTCAGCTCCGTCGGGGCCGTCCAGGTCTCCGCGCCGTGGTAAAACACAACGGGGTGAATGATTGGCATCGGTAGCTTGCCGTGTCTTCTCATGATTCCCGCGACGTAGCCGAGGAGCTGCACGGCAACGGTTTGGTCACGGTACGACTTGTGCTCCACCAGGACGTAAACGTACTCGGTAGTGTCGTCGATCGTTTCCACGGTGAGAAGCAAATCCATCCGGCCGCTTCCCGTTTCCTGTCCTGCGTCTCGGACCGTGCCCATCAGAAAACGTGAGGTGATTCCCGCCGGTAGCGCCATCTGTATGAGGTCCTTTTGGGCTTCCCGGGTGGAAAAGACCTCCTTGAAGAGCCGGTCATGAGGGTGGACGGATTTCGTCGCGTCACGGCGTTTTTCGTCTCTGGTTCTGTTCGAGGCTTTCTTTTCATTGAGACTCCGCCTATTCATACTGCGGAATCCGACATTGCACTTCGTGAGTTTGACAAAAACAGGTGGTAGTCTACAGCAGGCTCTACCTCAACAACGAGAGAATCTCGTCCTTGCCGATCTCCGGGTCGGCGAATGCTTCAGCCGCTTCATCGAGGCGCTCTGCGTCGTGACACTCGCGTACAACCGCTTCTTCCTCCTCGGTCAGTCCGAAGCGGCGGCGCAACTGCCGGACCAGAACGTCCGCTTTGCCTTGTTCAAGACCTTGCGTCATACCTCGTTCGAGTCCCGTCACCATTCCTTCTTCTCGCAGTGAATCCGCAATACTTCTCATCCGCTTACCCTCTTCCTCAGTATATACCGCGTCCTCGATCGCGGTCAGTAGTGGTTGTCGGTATTGCTCCTCAACGTGTTCGAACACGTACGTCGTGATCACGTGCCGTATATCCTCCGATATCGGTTCGCCGACAACCACCCGTGCAAGGATCTGGATCTCACCGGCATCCAGTTATCGCTTGATGAATTTCATTGCAATCATGCCGGCGGCGGCCCGTGCCCGCGCGCGCTCGGCGATCTGTTCCGGTGGTATTTGCTCCAGGTTAAAGAGGTAGTAGCGCAGGTTGACGGGGTAGCCGCCGGGTGGCTCATGCCGCGACGAGTTTGCGTCGTCGCGCCCGGCTTCTTTTGGTGGTTCACCAGTACCCGCGGACTCAACGGTTTGATGCAGTCCAGTCAGCTCGGTTGGCGCGGTCCAGGTCTCCGCCCCGTGGTAAAACACAACCGGGTGGATGATTGGCATCGGCAGCGTCCCGTGCTTTCTCATAATGCCCGCTACATACCCGAGGAGCTGGACGGCCACCTTGGCATCACGGTACGACTTGTGCTCCAGAAGGACGTAGACGTACTCGGTGCTGTCGTCGATCGTTTCTACGGTCAACAGCAGATCCATCCGGCCGCTTCCCGTTTCCTGTCCTGCGTCCCGGACCGTTTCCATCCGGAATCGGGAGGTGATTTCCGCCGGCAACGCCATCCCTACCAGGTCCTGTTGGGCTTCCACGGTAGAGAAGACTTCCTTGAAGAGGCGGTCATGAGGGTGGGTGGTTTTGGTCGGCGAGCGCGATCGGGTTGAGGCGACGTCGCCGGTGGAGGTAGATTCAGCCTCGTGGGCGGGTATGGCCCTGCCGCTCGGATTCGGTCCGCCACGGGACGTGGCGTTGCGGGTCTTCTTTAATCGCTCGTCTTTCATTAGGACTCCGCCTATTCATACTGCGGAATCCGACATTGCACTTCGTGAGTTTGACAAAAAAACAGGTGGTAGTCTACAGCAGGCTCTACCTCAACAGCGCGAGAATCTGGTCCTTGCCCACTTCCGGGTCGGCAAATGCATCAGCCGCTTCATCGAGGCGCTCGGCGTCGTGACAGTCACGCACAACCGCTTCTTCTTCCTCGGTGAGCCCGAAGCGGCGGCGCAACTGCCGGACCAGAACGTCCGCTTTGCCTTGTTCGAGTCCCGTCATCATTCCTTCTTCTCGTATCGCGTCGGCTATGCTTCTCATCCGTGTTCCCTCCTCTTCAGTATACACGTTCTCTTCAATGGCCGTCATCAGCGGTTGCCGGTACCGTGACTCCACGTGATCGAGTACATACGTCGTGATCGTATGCCAGAGATCACCGGGAAGGGGGCTGCGGGCAACCACCCGTGCAATGATCTGGATCTCACCGGCATCCAGTTCTCGCTTGATGTATTTCATTGCAATCATGCCGGCGGCGGCCCGTGCCCGCGCGCGCTCGGCGATCTGTTCCGGTGGTATTTGCTCCAGGTTAAAGAGGTAGTAGCGCAGGTTGACGGGGTA
>JAQIBO010000391.1 GCA_027859055.1 Spirochaeta sp. | reverse complement strand
TGCCGCATTTTCTGATCCCGTCAGTTCGAAGTTATCAAGCTACTGCTTTATTTCACAACTCAGAGAGGACTTGAAACGGATGGCGGGCGTACGGCAGACGTAGTCGAGGAACGCCCACGGCGGCGCGACGGTGGTGATGGGGCGCGGAAAAGCTTCCTGGTGGGAACAGTAAAGCTGAGTGGAACAAGATCGGGAGAATACTCTGCTCGGACTAACCGGCTATGCATTCCAGGTGGGTATAGAAGATCACATCGATATTGCCGGTCTTTCAGGGCTGTCAGGATCAAACCCATACATCCTTACAAGGAAATGGACCCGGTTGCGGTACCACAAACGCCGGGCTGACTTGATCTCCAGTTTTATATCGATATTTTCGTGTTACAATATCCCAATCTCATGAAACATGGAGGAAGGGTATGAAAACGGTGCGTGAGTTGTTGAAACACAAGGGTACTGACGTTGTGACCGTTGCTACGGACGCGTCAGTGTTTGATGCATTGACTATCATGGATCAAAAAAACATCGGAGCCGTCCTTGTTGTCGCCGAAAACGATGAGGTGGCGGGGATCGTGACCGAGCGGGACTACGCGCGGAAAGTGATTTTGCAGGGAAGAACCTCGAAAGACACGTCCGTAACCGATATCATGACGGCGAAGGTCGTATTCGTCGACCTTGGCACGTCGATCGATAAATCGATGGCACTCATGACCGAGATGAGATGCCGGCACCTCCCGGTGCTCGAAGACGGCAAGGTGCGCGGAATCATCTCTATTGGCGATGTCGTTCGTGCGGTCATTCACGACAAAGAAATCCTGATTGATCAGCTGGAGCATTACATATCCGGAAGCCTTTAGACGACGTTAGGTGCCGGAGATTCCTGATAGAAGAGCAGCCCCAGCCCGGTGCCGGAATCCGGCATCCATCCCGGAAAGTGTCCCTGGCCGCAAGGTCGGAGAGGTTCAAGTCCTCTCTGCCGCATTCAGTGGTGTCGGTACCCGCCGATATATACCGAGACCCGGCCGGTTGATTCAGAGACGGCGACACTGACCGCGTTGGTTACCGCCGTGATCGCGCGTGCACTTGCGTGGCGCGCGCCCTCTCCGTACTGGTGGGCCAACTCTCCTGGAGAGACCGCCAGGTATGTCCCTGCAGAGACGACCGTTCCGTCCACGTCGATAATAAATGCCCCGTCAATTTTGGAGAACTCTTTGATCGTCTCCTCCAGCGAGGGGTCAAGGATATTGCGCGCCTCATCGGCATACCCGAGAAACGGATTCACGATCAACTGGTGCGTAAACGCCGCGAGTTCCTCCCGTTGACCGATGACAAACAGGGCGCCGACCGGCTTGCCCTCCCGACCCTGGCGGCCCAGCTCATCCGCAAGCTCCAGGACGCGCCCGGAGACGGAGGCGTCGATATCCGGTAACAGCCGTTCGCCCCGCGACTCATCACGGCGAACGTGGTACACGGAGGAGAGGCGGTCAGACCCGCGCGCCCCGGAAAGAACGATCATTGAACGCGCCGACCCGAACGTCCCCGCAATCATCATGCGCAGCATCTCCCGTCGCAACGATGTGAGGTCCGGGAACGAGGCGGATTCGTGCTCAATCCACACCACAGAGGCCGTATCCGGCGCTGCGCGACGTGAGCAGAGGACGTACCCGTGAAAGTGCTCCAGGAGACGATCCACGCGCCGGAGATCCGAGAATGTGTCACCGAGGAGCACCAGCGCACTTTCCGGTTCCTCATCACGAATAGCCCCGGCTGCAGTAACGAACGCCTGATTCAGTGTGTCCCCCGCATCGGGACGTCCCGGAACGCCGATACGATCGGCAGCCGCGGCGATGATCTCCAGAATCCGGTCCTCGCTGTCCTCATTACCCGCAACGGAGACAACGGCGTCAAACACGCCCTTCGTGCGAAGTACCCGCGCCATAAGACTCATCGACTGGAGGTGTTCAGCGTCTCCACCGGCAAACAGCGCCACGATGCGAACCGGTCTTCCCGGAACGTCCCACGCAACGTCCTGCGAGAGCACCCCGACAACCGCAACGTAATCGGTACTGCCCGCTTTGACCGCATGGGGAAAGGCGATGCGCTCCGCCACCACGGAGGAAACGATCTCTTCGCGGTCCCGGACGAGGCGTTCAATTTCCGCCGCAGAGATCTGCGTACACAGCTCAGCTGCGCGTTCCGACAGGATCCGAATCACCTCGTCCCGATCATCTGTGGCGAGGCTGAACGCACTGACGGTGGTGATGCTGTCGATCCCATGGCGCAGCGTCCGTTGGGGTACTTTGTGTTTCATCTTCTGATGTGTATCATACCACCGTAACGATGGCAAATAACGACGACACCAGCGCGAAAACTCGAATTCTCACCGTAAGCCGGCAGGTATTTGCCCAGAAAGGCTATGAAGCGGTGGGGATACAGGAGATTTGTGCTCTTGCAACGGTAACCAAACCGACCCTCTACTACCATTTCGGAAACAAGGCGGGATTGCTGTCGGCGGTCTGCGCCGACGCGCGCTCCGCGTTCCTTCGTGCTCTCGGGGACCAGCTGCATTACTCCGGTGACCTGGTGCGCGACGTCCGGACCCTCTTTCGGTGCGTGTCTGCGTTTGCCCGGGAGGATGGCGACCGGTTTCAGCTGGTGCTCCAGATGCTTTTCCCGCCGGCGGGAAGCACCGTGGGTGCAAAGACGCGGGCCGACGCCGCAGCGATCGCCACCGCGCTGGAACAGTTTTTCCAGGAGGCCGCCGGTGGGCACGGAAACATTCGTGGAAAAGAGGCTGAGATAGCGGAAATATTTCTCGGTCACGCGATCGCTCTCACGCGGATCAACGCGGTGCAGCTTCACGGTGATCCATCGGAACGCGCCATTCGAGCGGCCCAGACGTTCCTGTACGGCATTTTCTGATCGTGGAAAATACGAAGGAGAGTACGAATGTGTTGACTATACCTACCGGTCGGTATATATTCTCAGTATGAACACAGAACACACCCCCGCTCCTGACGGAGTGATCTACCATATCTACCCGCTTGGCGCGATTGGCGCCGCTCACGACCGGCAGAGCCCCGCGGAGGGTTCATCCTCGATCTCAGAACTGGCCGCCTGGATTCCGCACATGCATTCTCTTGGTGCCGATGCAGTCCTGCTCGGTCCGGTATTTTCATCGGAAACCCACGGATATGACGTGCTTGATCCGTATGCTGTGGACCCCCGTCTGGGCAGCGCGGAGGAGCTCACGAAGCTTGTCGACGCGTTTCACGAGGCGGGTATCGCCGTTCTCCTTGACGCGGTAATGAACCATGTCGGCCGCGATTTTTTCGCATTTCAGGACGTGTTGACCCATGGGTCGGCGTCCCGGTATGCCGACTGGTTTCACGGACTCGATTTCTCGTCCCCCGGTCCGAACGGCGAGTCGTTCACCTACGCTACGTGGGACGGGCACACATCGCTCATAAAACTGAACGTTGAAAACGAGGAGGTCGCTGCCTACCTCCTCGGGGCGGTGTCCCGGTGGATCACCGAGTGGGGAATTGACGGCCTGCGTCTCGATGCGGCGGACGTTATCGCTCCATCGTTCTGGCCGCGGCTGAGAGGCCATGTGGATGCGCTGTATCACCCGCCGGTTGTACCGGCGTTTGGCAACGGCCGGTTCTGGCTGTTTGGTGAGATGGTCCACGGCGACTACCGGCAGGTTGCTTCACCGGACTCACTGGACGGCGCAACCAACTATGAGGCGTACAAGGGAATGTATTCGTCGTTCAACGACGGTAATATGTTTGAGATCGCCTGGTCACTTCAGCGCGAGTTCGGCCCCGACGGGGTGTACAAGGATCTCACCTTGTACAATTTTGTAGACAACCATGACGTCCCGCGCATCGCTTCAACGCTCACCGACCGTCGCGACCTGTATCCCCTTCACATTATGCTCTTCATGATCCCGGGAGTCCCCTCGATCTACTACGGCAGTGAAGCGGCAATCGCCGGCGAAAAAGGGATCGATGACTGGCCCCTGCGGCCGCGGCTGCTTCCGGAAATGGTGGCCGGGAAATCAGACCTCCTGCCGGCGATACGCCGGTTGTCGCAGATCCGGCACGCCCTCCCCGCCCTTGGAA
>JAQIBO010000364.1 GCA_027859055.1 Spirochaeta sp. | reverse complement strand
GTGATGTTTGCCGCGGCGATTCCCGGGGAGTTTTGAAATTGATCGCGAAGCGGTTTGATAACGACATCTTCTTCGCCAATGAGCGAATCCACGATTAATCCCATTTTCCGTTCACTCGTACCCACAATCACAACATAGTGATAATCGGGGTTTTCGTTCGTGGGAATCCGAAAGAGGCGGCTGAGTCTGATCAACGAAACCACATCGTCGCGAACGTTAAACACCTCGTAGTTATCGATCATCTTTATTTCCGACGGCTTGATACGGTGGCTGTCTATGACAGAGGTAATCGGAATCGCGTACATCTCTTTCCCGACACGGACAAGCAGCCCCTGAATAATTGCGAGGGTCAACGGGATTTTAATCGTGAAGCGGCTTCCGAGCCCTTTTTCCGACCAGACTTTCACCGTTCCGTTCAGGTTTTCGATTTGCCGTTTGACTACATCCAGACCGACGCCCCGTCCGGAGACGTTGGTAATCTTCGCAGCCGTAGAAAACCCCGGATCAAAAATGAGGTTAAACGCTTCAACATCCGAAAGCTGTTTGTTGGGATGGATAATACCGCGGTCGATCGCCTTTTTTCGAACCCCGTCAACATCGATTCCTTTTCCGTCGTCTTCGATCTCGATAAGGATCATGTTACCTTCGTTACTTGCCCGGAGATTAACGGTTCCCGCGTCATCTTTACCGGCTTCTCTGCGCGTATCGGGATCTTCGATTCCATGGTCGATGCTGTTCCGCACGCAGTGAATCAATGGGTCCAGGAGATCTTCGATTACCGACTTGTCAAGTTCGGTATCCTCACCCGCTATTTCCAGATTGATCTTTTTATTCAAAGAGCGGGACAGATCGCGCACGAGGCGCGGGAAGCGCGAAAAAATCTGCGAAATCGGAACCATTCGAATTCGCATGACTCCTTCCTGGAGTTCACTTGCGATCCGTCCAAGATTCTGGGCGGTGTTCCGGAATTTCGCAACCGAGATTTTCAGATCGGATTGAAAACCGTCAAACACCGTCGGAAGATCACCGAACTGTTCGTTGATCTGCTGCCGAACATCTTTGACCGACTCCCCCCGCTGAATGGCGTCGAGATAATCGGGAAGACTCTCGAACAGCTCTTTCAACATCTCACGGTAGTGGGTTTCTGCATCGTGAAACACAGTGAGATTATCACCAAAGGTGTTGCTGATCTGGTTGAAACTCGCCTTATTGATCACCGTCTCACTGACGAGATTCAGAAGGTTGTCAATTCTGCGGCTGTCAACGCGGAGAACAGACCCCTGTTGCGCGCTCTTGCGCTGATCCGGTGGACGCGCATTATCGGAAGCGGTATTCTGCTCGGGTTCCTCAGGGGGCGTCGTTTCTTCGGCCTCAGGACTGGCCGGCACCGTTTCTTGCCGCGGGGTTTCAAGAACGCCGGCCGGGGTCTCTGCGGCGGGCTCGCTTTCCCGTGTCTCTTCAGAGCGTTCCACGGCGTCCGAGACGGGTCCTTCGGAAGGGGCTTCGGTTCCAACCGGAAGAACCGTCACCTCATCCGTTACGTCGGAAATTTCCAGTCGGGACCGGTAGTCTTCGGGATTGTCTTCCGTAGAGACAAAATAGCGAACGGTCGGGTGGTATACATCTTCATAAAGTTCATCAAAATCGGGAATCGTTTTCAGAACGTTCGAGAATTGTTTCAACGCGGCGAAGACCTGTATCCCCCCAACGCTGTTCATCGGGTTATCCTCGCGAAACGTAACGTGGACTTCGTACAGCGTTTCGCCGTCGCCAGCAGCTTCACGCAGCTCCAGCAGGTCGTATTCGGTCAGTCCCGATGGAGGCGTCGAGGTTTTCTCTTCTCGTCGTGCCTCCGGAGCCACTGATCCTGACGCGTCCGCGTCCGTTTTTGACGTCGTCTTTCCATCAATTGTCCCTTTGTCGGAAGGAGTTCCTCCCTGCAATATTTCGCGAAGCGCCGAAGTGATATGACTGACATCCCGGTCGTATACCGATCCGTTGCGACGTTCAGCAAGCATCGCCTTGATGATATCGATTGCAGTCAGAAGTGTATCGACGGTTGCTTCGCCTATTTGGACGTGCCCACTCCGAATCTCATCGAGGGCGTCCTCCATAAGGTGGGTGAACTCAGCCAACTCGGTCATCTGTACGGTGGCCGCGCCGCCTTTCAGGGTATGAGCAGCACGAAATATCTCATCAATCGAATCGGGGTTTCCGGGATCGTTTTCAAGGACAAGCAGATTACTCTCCAGCGTCTCAACCTGCATTTCGGCTTCAACGTAAAAGTCGCTCAACAGTTCTTCATTCGCCGGATCGAGATAATCACTCATAGTTATTTATTCTGATCTTTTTCAACTTTCACGTCAAGGATTCAATAAAAAAGCCCTCCGCTGTGCGGAGGGCTTAAAGCCTTTTCAGTCAGTTAATTAGCCTTCATCCGGGGCTGCTGTTCCCGCTTCACCCTGGTCGGCATCGGCGGCTGCATCCTCGTCGTGCATTTTGCGCTCTTCGAGATACCGCAGGACCTGAATGCTTCCAAGGTTCTGCAGTTCCGCCTCGCGCCGGCTGCGCTCACGCTCCTGGAGGATACCCCAGACAGCTTCATCGTTGATGTCACGTTCCAGTTGAAGTACCGCCCGATCGTAGGTAAGGCTGATATCCTTCAGGTAGGTGACGAAGTTTCCGCCCTGCATTGAGGCGTCACGATAAATCCGGATTCCGATAAGCTTTCGCATCGGCGTGAGGTTTGGATACAGCGGGAAGGCGCGCAGTTCGCGATTGCGAACTTCCTGAATGTAATTGGGGTTGCGCCATTCAAGCGTCCGCCACCCGTCAAACCGTAGATAACCCATGAAGATTTCATGCTCTTCGTTGTTTTCATCCATGAGGATGATGCTCATGCCGTGCGGAAAGTTCAGGCCGTGTACATTAACAGAGACGGACCGGAGCACGCCAACGTTTTTAACAACACCGATTCCGTCGAACTTGTTTCCACGACCGACCTCTTCCTGAGGTGTCTCTACGGTGCCGTCTTCCTGCACTTCAGAGACGTCCGCATACGCGGGAATCTCAAACGGGGGACGGATCAGTGCCCATGAGTTAAACGGGGCGGTAGGAAAGTAGACCCGCGCGCCGAGAACCGTCTCGTTCTCGTAGCTGCTGGCTCCTTCTCGTACCGGAGCAGGCCGAATCATACTATTTGAAATAGTAGTGATGCTGCGGGAGGACGATGCGATCTCGATTTCCCACGCGTTGATCGCGAGGGAGATCTTCATTGCCGCCTTCTCTTCTTCCGTGTAACTGGAACCGGCAGCAATACTGTAATCAACAAGCGTCCGCTCGTTGTGTACCGGATCATCTGCCGGGTAGTCGGAAGTGAGCTGAGCGAAATCTATAAGGACCGCTTCTTCAGCTGCCACGCTACCCGCGGCGAGTAGAACAATTAAAATGAAAAGGACGGAACGTCTCATCCAACTCTCCTTTGCTTTATTGCGCATTTTCATGGTGTAACCTTGAACAAATTATAACGCCCTCGTTTGCTTTGTCAACGACCAAGATCCCTAAAGGGGGTCAAATCTCGGTACGTCCGGCAATTGACCCGAAATTGTGATGACTATTGACTCAATTCCGCGGATATTATGGGTAAGATTCCTCGTCAGAAGTTCAACTACGTCGACAAACGGGGTGTCGTCCGCCAAGGAACCGACGATCAGATCAGGTGAGAAGTCGAGATAAACGATATTTTCCGCATCGGCAAAGATGACACTGTTGAGTTCCGTATCTTCCGAAATGAACGGTACTGCGCCGAGAGCCACGGGGCCCAGCATCATTTCCTCAACCAGCAGTTGCGACTGCGCGGCAATTCCGGTCCGATCCGGGAGATTTCGCCATTCGTGGTGAACGTCACCGCCGGCGGTATCCGGGAACGCGAGGTTGTAGCGATCGATCTGTTGCGTCGGAAGGACGACGTAGAGCACCGCCGTGATAACAAACAACACTCCACCGGCAATGGTCGCGAAAACACCAACTTTATTCAGTTCCAAGTTCTTCATAACTCCGCACGAAATTGTTAACCCCAGTATAGATACCTTCGGTTATCTCCTGCAAGTACGCCGTGTTTCTGAGGTTGGCCGCTTCCTCCGCGTTGGTGACGAATCCGACTTCCACCAGCACGGAGGGCATCTTGGCGTTTCGCACCACGTACCAGCTTTCCTCTCGCAACCCCCGGTTTGGCGAGCGATCTCCGACGCGCGCCTCGATTCCGGCGAGCACGTTCCGGGCGAGGAGAATGCTTTCAATCGTTATTTCCTCCTCGCGCATCGTATTCAGGATAGATAGCAGGTCCGGGTCACTCACGCCGGCCTCCTCCGCATTGACGAGATCGCGCCGCCGAAACTCCGGCGGCAGAAACCACACTTCGAATCCACGAGCAGCCCGATTCAGCGACGCGTTGGCGTGTAACGACAGGAAAACCACGGTTTCCGTCGGTCCCGTCTCGATCGCATTCGCGATCGTCGTGCGCTCCTCCAGCGTCAGATAGCGATCGCTATCGCGGGACATGACGATCTCACGATCGGGATAGCGTTCGGCGAGGAGGTCGCGCAGTCGAAGCCCGACATCCAGGACAACGTCCTTTTCCTCGAGACGGTCGTCAGCCGATCCCCCCGGTCCGCTTCCGACCGCGCCGGGGTCTTTTCCGCCATGACCCGGATCGATGTATATTGCTGCGATACGACGCATCTGTTCGCGCGGCGGAAAGAGTCCAAGCGCGAAGGAGAGAAAGTCACGGGAAAAGACGAGTGAGCCGTCCCGACGCGCCGGTGGTGATATTTCCTCGATCAAGTTCAAATCGACAACAGCGATCTCGGAGCCAACAGAAAACGTCACAATCGTGTCGCCGCGTACCAGTGCTCCCTGTTCACGGTACGGGTCCCACTCAAGACGTGCCCCCGTGCGCTCGAGTATCTCCGACAGATACACGCGATCCATCTGACCATCTGAATCGGTAACCTCCTGACCGAAAACCGGTGCAGTGACCGGCCACAGGACCAGCAGCCACAGGATCAGCAGGTTGACAGGCGAGATGCAACAGCGAGATGTCATGATTCAGCCCCCTCCGAATGGCCGCTTCGGGCGTCGACGCCACCGGAGTGCCGGTTGATCGAATCGATCAAATACCGCACACCCTGTCGGCCGCCCGCGATCAGTGCCCGCCAGAAAAGAACCGAAACATCGCGCTCCGCGTTCCGGTCGAATCTGATGAGTGTCTCAGACTCAAGACGGCTGCCCAGGTCCTCCGCGGAGATCGAGATGTGGTTTGGCTTCAGGTGATCCGGCGTGCCGCCGAGCGTCGGTAACGGTGCAACCGCCAGGGGCGGCGGCGAACCGGCCCAACGCGCGAGGGTCAGCCGATAATCCACCGGTGAAGAAAGAATGGCGACGGTATCGCGATTCGCAACGCGATACCGCGCATACCGGTCAGCCCACCCGGACACGAACAAAAACGCATCAGTTTCCGGTTCACGCGGACGGAGGACTACGAGAATTTCGTCGAGCACATCTTCCGCCCGCTTCACAGCCCGTTCCCGGTTTTCGGATACTACTATCACGTTGGCAACCTTTTCGACGTTGTTCTGCGGCGGCGCAACCCGGTCGCCGGGCGAACAGTTCACGAAGATCTCGCGGAGTTCGCTATCTCGTCGGGCTCGTACCTCGACAGATTCAACCGTGCCCGGAACCGAAACCAGCGCGCGTTCAACGGCTACGGCCTTCTTTTGCGGACTGAGTGCCTCATCTCCCGGGGAACGACCGATGGCGACCTCCAGTCCCAACCGTGTAAGGGGTACCCCCGAAGACAGCGGATAGGTCCAGCCGGACATAAACCCTCCCGAGAGCCGTGCGGCGATCTCTCCGACGATCGCGATGGGAAGACCACTCGGATCAGAGGCAAGAAAGACATCGCCTTTTGCCGCTCCGCGGGTAATGCCAAGCGCGTGTACAGCCCGCGTGAACTCGTCGGTGAGTGCCGTTTCTTCCGCGACGGAGAGTTCCGCAGGCATCGTGTGACCAAGTTCGACGAAATGCGGCGGAAAAAAGATATGACGAATCCCGATCCCGGTTATATGCACCGTTCCGTTGTAGACCAATGCATCGATGCTGTACTCCTGACCGGAGATATGCCGTTCAACGATAACGTGTCGCGACGGGGATAACGACCGGGCAGCCGAAACTGCCGGGGCAAACTGTTCGGAAGCACCGACGAGGACCACACCGCGCGCACCCATGTTGTCAACCGGCTTTACAACCACCGGGAACGGCAACGGAGAATCTTTGGGCTCGTCCTCCGGAGCCAGGGTAACATAGTCGGGCACGCGAACGCCGGCTTCCCGGAGCGTCGCCCGCATCACCCCTTTATCTGTTGCGCGATGGGCAACGTGAAACGGAATCCCGGGTAACCCGATTGCGTCGCTTACATGGGCGACGCTTCGGGAAAAATCCGTTCCCGCGGTAAACACCGCGCGAAGGTTGGGGATCTCCCGGGCTACGCGGACAAGCCCGTTCATATCGCGAAGATCGACGTGGTAAAAATGTTCAACCACATCCCGGCCGGGACAGCGATCGTTCCCGTCTGCAAGATGGCGTTCCAGTCCCAACTCCCCCGCCGCCGCAATGGCGGGCATTTGCATCAACCCGCCACCAAGGAGAAACACGCTTCCTCCGGATTCGCCGGTCATGGGCGATACTCCGCGATCAGTTCAAAGGTGTCTCCCAAACGGGCTGCATGGGACCACGCTTTTGTAAGATGATAACCGATACTGCGACGCCGGGACGTTGCTCCCGACGGGAGAATGTCGAACCGCTCCGGGTGGTGACCTGTGACCCGGACGGCTCGAGTCATGAATCCGAATGGACGGATCAGAGCCGCCGCGGTTTTTGGGGTGAGCAGCGAATAATGGTCGGCAGGACTCCGTCGGCAGAACTCGCGCAGGTCCTTTCGACCGGAAACACCGGCGGCATTCGGGGTGGAAAACGCGAACAGTCCTCCCGGGCGCAACGCACCGGCGATCCGTCGCAGAACCAGTTCCAACTCCGGAAAGTGCTCTATGACGTACCACATCGTCACGACGTCATAGGGCCCGCCAAGCTCTCCGGCACCGGCTGCTGTCACGTCTGTTGTCTGAGCGGGAAACCCGAGTTCCTCAACGACGTACCGTACCGCCTCGGCCGAAATGTCGATGCCGGAGACGGAACAACCGGCGTCTGCCGCTGCCTGCAGAAACGGCCCATATGCGCACCCGACATCCAGTACCGTGGGCGCATCGTGCCCCGGTTTCAGCGTCCGAAGAATATCGCGCACTCGCCGTTGACCGGTCTCGCGGATCACCGGAAAGTCCTCAAGGTATGTCTTTCCGTACTGTTTCGCGTATTCATTGAAAAAGTAGTCATGATCATATCGAACAGATTGGCCCCGGAAATTCTGCATGAAAACCGCGCCGTCGTCGGCGTTGCGAAAAAACGTTCGCTCCGCATAACGCTGAACCGCCGGCTGCCACCGGCCTCCGCCCCATGGCGCGTTCAGGCGCGGTGGAATCTGCAATTCGTTGATAAGTGCCCCGATATCGGACGCGCCGCGCGGACGAATACGCTCACACTGGCGAACAAGAGAAGCGGGATTCGTGGCCGCCTGCTGAATGTCGCCAACGCTCTGTACTTCGTAGAAGCCTGCCGCCCGGGACAAGGCACTGTGATACTTACCGGGATTCAAGAGGACAACCGGCACCCGGGCCCATACCGCCTCGTAAGGAGTCAAACCGTAATGGGTAACAACAAGATCAAAATCGGCCAGTCGTTCCGCAAGGTCGCCACGAGCTTCCAGAAGCTCCACCCCTTCAGGGGCGGTCATCGGAAGCCTCGTCGCAACAGACACCGTGGCGTCCATCTGGTGAGCAAGTTCCGAAGCCAGGTCCGCTCCGGCACCACTGTGTTCACCGCCGAACGCGAAAAGGATACGGGAGATTTCTGCAGGCCATTCGCCGCGAACGTGTTTCGGAAGGTGCAGCAATCCGGAATCAGCGATATTCGGACGTTGCGCTCCCGGTGGTGTTTCCAGCGCGTCTATCAGAAATGAGCAGTACTCCCGCGCTTCACCGGCGAGGTCGATACCCACACACACTGCACCGTCGGCCAAACGCTGTAACTCACCGAGGCGTGCCTCACGGCGATCAAGAACGACGATATCGTATTTTCCGCGCGGTTCGTCGACCCAGTGGACCGAAAGTTCCGGGTTGCCGATCATTTCGAGCGCCTCAGCTCGGCTGTAATACCCATCGGGCGGATTCGCCGGCAGGAGCCAGTCGATGTCGCCGTCAAGACGGGGCACGATCCGGGCGCATCGATGGAGATGGCCGCTCCCGTGGCCCACACGATGCTCCGCGTTGATCAGTATGCGTCTATGCGCTGTGCTGGTGGTGTCGGTGTCCATACCCAATCAATTCCGCAAGCTCGATCGGCCGCCCCTGATACAGCTGCCGGTAAACCTCGGAAATGTATTCGTAATCAGCGGGAGTATCAAGCGTAACCCTGAGTTCCGGCATCCGGAGGGAGGCAGGCGCAGAACGCGTCACGATCCGATAGTGGTCCGGGCGTCGGTACAAGCCGGGTGAAACGTGTTCCCTGTCGTACCGGTCGGCGGTGCGTTCGTTGAGATCCGTCAGTGCCGCCGCGTTGATCACCTCCACACCGGTGCCGTATGGTGTATCGAGTATACCCGCGTAGTCTGCGTTCCGGCATTCCTGGAGCTGCATCGCCTGACGCGCCATTGCGCAACTGGTGAGTGGGTTGTCCCCGGTGGCCCGGATGATCTGCCTGACTCCGTACCTCTCCGCGGCGGCGCAGTACCGGTGCAGCACATCGTTCGGGTTGCCGACAAACAGCTCGTATCCGCACGCCGTCGCTTCGCGCTCGAGTGCTGGCGCGCTTTCCTCATCGGTGAGCAGGACGTGCCGGTCTACCGGCAGTTCCGCCAGGGAGAGCATCGCGTGGGCTATAACGGTTTTGCCCGCCAGCGGGAGAAGCGCCTTCCCGGGCAACCGTCGGGATGCTAATCGGACCTGCATAAATACCGCTGAGTTATTCATGCTCAATTCTCCATCGATCCACCAGGTCGCGGGGATCAACCCGTACGTTGTGTTGAATTCCCATAAGCCACAGGCGGACGTTTCGAAATACTTTCAGGGTCGACGCCAACCCCATATGGGAGCGCACCGCAAATCTCAGTGCGCTGAATCGCGGTATGCGCGCCCCTTGTTCAGTCACCTTAACAGCCAGGTTCTTGGCATAAAACCGGGCGTAGCTTTCGTTGATCGTCTGATCCTCCGGTTCGGGCATACTCCGGTAGGAAATCCGAAACGTCGGCAGAACGGGAATCACCCCGCCCCACAGGTGGACGCGGAACCCGAAATCCAGTTTCTGCCAGAACGGATGAGCGATCAACGGGTCAAATCCCCCGATGTGCCGGTATCCGCGCACCGCGTACAGGCCGACATAGTCAAACGGAAATACCGTCGAACCACCGTCGCCGCGCACAGGTAACGGAATGATCCGTAACGATTTGCGATGCAACGCCGGTGCCTGCACCGTCGGAAGCGCCTCACTGCGCTCGCCGCGCAGAAGCGGTGCAACACAGACGGGAAAGCGCTCGGCACGCACCACCTGCAACGCCCGGTCGATTCCCTGAGGTACGCTCATAGTTGACCATATCACCACCATGTACTCCGCGTGGAGATAGGCCACCGCAAGGTTGATCGCCTCTCCGGTATTGACCGACTGATCAATCAGAATGAACCGGACCTGTTCAAATTCTCTGGTGAGAGACTCTACCGTGTAGGACCGATCGCTGGGCTCGACGGAGATGATCTCCCGATACCCCGCCTCGACCAGTTCCACGAGCAGTTCTCGTCGCAACAGACGCGAACTCCGATTGAGCAGCACAATTGCCGGGAGGGTCGGACCACCGGAATCAGCCGCAGGCGGCGTGTGACCGACAACGGTGTGTGCCGGCGCGCTGTCACGCGTTGAACGTATAGTACTCATCGCATTCCCTGCACATTGGTGAGTATACCCCCCGGGTATGCTCCTCAAACTCCGATTCACCCCGTTCCCAGATCGTTGCAAGAGAGTCCTTCAAGAGGGACCCGCGGGGTTGCTCCATGTCCAGGTCCTGGAAGCACCGGGGGACCTCTCCGTCTATACGAATGGCCATATCCCGTTCCAGATGTCGACATGGCGGTCGTTCCAGCGGCGAGAGGTCCGCCACACGTCGATCCGCGATTTTGCCGGCAAAGGAGTTGTGTTTCTGGATAATCACCGTTACGCCCTCTTTTGCGTTCCACGTCTGGTAGAATTCCTGAAGCTCCCACTCGTTTTCCCGCATCCGCGTCGCCTGAACGTACACGCGCCCCGGCATCGTTGCGGCCAGTCGGTCTGTAAATGCGACCGCTTCCTCCCGGCGGGGACCACGAAGCGTCTCGTACGTTTCCGGAACGTTGGTATCGAGCTCCACGATGACCGCTGCAACCGCCGGGGAACTCAGCGCCTGAATCGCAACCTCGGACCACCCGATTCCGGCAGTTTCTATGTACAGATCCACGCCCGGGTGGGCCTCCGCCGAACGGATCAGTTCCGGAAGCGCCGGGTGACAACCCGGGTCGCCGCGGTACCCGATCGCAATTGTGGCTTCCGGCGTTTCCGCAGCAATTTTGTCCAGGATCGTATTCCACCGTTCCAGCGGGATATGCTCCGGCTGCGGGCCCCCGTCATCTGGTGAACTGCTCGCCGGCACCCAGCGCGAGTCTCCCCAGGGTGTGTACATCGGACGTTGCACCATAGCTGTCGTAATCTGCACCTGGTAGTAATACGGTCGCGTCCGGCGAATCACCGGATGTGTCAGGAGAAGCTCCGGCATCTTCGCCGGAACATCGGT
>JAQIBO010000354.1 GCA_027859055.1 Spirochaeta sp. | reverse complement strand
TTCACGGTCCCTACGAGTGGTCCCGGCGTGAAAACCACCGCTTCAACAGCGTCGCCGATTTGCTCGACATTCGCCTGCGTGAACGGATACGGGAGGAGGCCGGTGGGAGCTACTCCGTCGGTGCCGGCGGATGGCGCTGGCGGGAACCGGATCCGTGGTCATTTCTGCAGATCTCATTCGGTATGGACCCGGATCGACGCGCGGAGCTTTTTGATATCGCCCTTGAGGTTGTGGAGGAGATCCGAACGACCGTCCCCGATGACGATTACGTCGAACGAATACAGGCGCAGCAGCGGGAGAGCTACCGGCAGTCACTCCAGGAAAACGAGTACTGGCGTTCCACGCTCCAGTTTTACGTTCAGCACGGTCGTGACCTGGCGGATATTCCAACCTATCCCGATCTGATCGATTCGTTGACCGGGGAGGAGCTGCGAGAGGTCGCCGAGCGCACGATCGATCCCGGGCGCCGGATTGAGCTGGTCCTCCTCCCGGAGAGCGATCCGCAGGAAGGATCGGACTGAGGTGTCCGGGGAAACAGCGGTTCTCGTCTATCCGCACCAACTGTATTCGCCACACCCGGCAATTACCGCCGCTCCGGGGGCACCGGTATTCCTTGTTGAGGAACCGCTGCTGCTCCGGGATGTGGCGATCCACCCGATAAAACGGCACTTTCACGAACAGTCCATGGCAAACTGGGCGGCCAGTCAGGAGATTCCGGTATCCACCGTTCGCGCTGGAGAGTTGAAACACACGGGAGAGGTCGTCCCTCTGCTCCGATCTTGCGGATACCGCCGTTTTGTTGTTGCCGATCCGGTGGATGACTGGCTGGAACGTCGCCTCGCCGCCGCCGCGGCCGCCGCCGGCGTTGAACTGGAATGGACGGACGCTCCCGGGTTTCTGCTGGGCCGTGCCGCGGCACGCACGTACGCCGCAGAACACCCACGCATGCGCATGGTCGATTTCTACCGCATGATGCGCCGATCGTTCGATATTCTGATTGAGCCCGACGGTGGACCCACAGGGGGTTCCTGGAGTTTTGACACGGAGAACCGGCGCAAAATTCCGCGGTCGCTGGAGCCACCACCGTCGATGGTCGGGGCCGATCCGGAGCCCTTTCCCACATCAGCCGACGGGGCGATGCGCTGGCTGGATCGGTTCCTTGAAACACGCCTGCGACAGTTTGGCGATTATGAAGATGCCGTCGACGACCGTGACGACCAGTGGTTTCACTCCCTTTTGACCCCAATGCTCAACGTCGGGTTGCTCACCCCGGAGACGGTCCTCCGTCGCACCCGGGAAGCGGCGGAATCGGCCCGCCGCGCCGGTGATCCGGTTCCGCTGAATTCCCTGGAGGGGTTTATCCGGCAGGTTCTCGGATGGCGCGAGTTCATGCGCGTTGCCTACGTCGCCCACGGTGGAACGATGCGAACACGGAATTTCTGGAACCACTCACGACCGATGCCTCCGGCATTTTACGACGGCACCACCGGTTTGCCACCGTTTGACGCGGTGGTTCACAAAGCCCGGCGCCTTTCCTGGGCAAACCATATCGAACGACTGATGATCGCCGGCAATTTTATGCTCCTGTGCGAGATAGACCCGGATGCGGTCTATCGCTGGTTCATGGAACTGTTTGTCGACGCGTACGACTGGGTCATGGTTCCCAACGTGTACGCGATGAGCCAGTACGCAGACGGCGGCCTGATCACCACCAAGCCATACATCGGTGGGTCAAACTATATTCGCAAAATGTCGAACTTTGGGGGCGGCGCGTGGCAGGAGGTGTGGGACGGCCTGTACTGGCGTTTCGTCGCGCGGCACCGGGCGTTCTTTGACGCCAATCAGCGTATGCGCATGATGGTTCGTCAGCTCGACCGCCTCGAGGAGGAACGCAAAAAGCGAATCTTTTCCGCGGCGGAGGATTTTCTCGAACGGCTCTAATCGGCGGACAACAGCACCGCCGGAATGTCGGTTCCCCGGACTGAAAGAACGTCGACAGCGTTGAGAAACAGCTCCGCGGTAACCTGCCACCGTTCGTTCTCACGAGACTGTAAATCCAGCTCAACCTCGGCCACACGCAGTTGCGTTGAAGCGCCGGCGGCGAGGAGATCGCGTTCGTTCTGTACGCGACGCTCCTGGTAGCGAATATCCGTGTCGAGTAACTCGCGACGTTCCTGGAGAAACTCCCGGCTCAGAAGAAGCGTACGAAGTCGGTTGGTCGTCGCCAGCTCGGTGTCTTCCATTCGAACCCGGGCATTCGTCTCTTCCAGGGTATCGATCGATTCCCGCGCCTGACGTTCCCGGCGCGTGAGCAGTGGAATACGCACCGAGACGCCGAGTGAAGCGGCAACGTCTGCGTCGTCATCAAAATAGTCCCCGAAAGAACTCCCGACGTCCGCTGCGTCTGTGCGAACCGTCGGATATAGCGGCGATGCGGTGACATCAAACGCCAGTTGCGGCCGATCGGTGATTTCGTTCAACACGCCCTGCCGACGAGTCTGTTCGACCCCCAGACGTTCGGAGCGCACCGCCGGATTCTCCGCTATCGCGGTTACACCGTCCGACACCCCCTCGGGTTGCACATCGGCCTCAACGGCCGCCGATGCGATCTCAAGCACTTCCCGGGCATCACCGAGCGGGCGGGCGTTGAGACTCTCGTCACCAAGCAGGCGTGCCAGTTCCTGCTCGGCACGCACCAATCCAAGCTGACTGTCAAACAGCGTTGCCCGTCGGTCGTTCAGCGTCACCTGAAGGGCAAGAACCGCATTATCCGAGAGCAGTCCCTGCTCCCGGTCCAGTTCCGCCGTATCGAGCTGACGCTGGAGCAGATCTATCGTCTCCTCCAGAAGCGCTATCGAACGTCGCAATGAGGCAACATCGACAAACAGGGCCAACGCGTTGCGAATACCCGCCGCCCGTTCCGCCGCTGCGGCAAGGCCGGCCCGTTCGTAGGCGATCTCCGCGTTGCGCAGCCCCGCACGGAAAACGCCCGTATCAACCACCCCGCCGTTAAAGAAGATCGGCTGCGCCAGCGAGAACGTCACCTCCGGAACCTGCTGGACGGTGCGGTCACCGTCGGTTTCCGTGGTACTGAACCGGTGGTTGATACCAACGGATACCCGCCCGCTCGTCGGGAGCGGCTGTAGAAGCTCCACTCCCGCCGCCACAGCGTGGGTCTCTGCGATTGCAGCGCCGGTACCGGTGGTAACCCGACGACGGTCAAAAGAGTACGGGCGAAGGTTCAACGCAAGATCCGGCCGTGTTCCGGCCCGGGTCAGCTCATACTGGTGAAACGCCTGTTCCATACGACGCCGGGCGGTCTGAATGGAGGGATCCTCTTCAAGTATGCGACGGATCACTTCACCGATTTCCAGCGGTGTGGTATCGGACTGCGCCATCACGGGAAACGTGGACAGAACCAACAAGACCGCTACTACCCACCCTGCCGTTCCGTGCCGCCGGTCGCAAATAATCATCGTTTTGTATCCTTCTCGTCGTCTCCGCGTTCCACTATCCCTTTGGCCCCGCGCCGGGAGCTGCGACGTTCGCGACGCCGTTCGCGTCGCGCCGTTCGGCGTTCCGCATCGTAGAGCAGTCCGTAAAAGCTTGGAACGATAACAAGTGTCGTCAGTGTCGAAAAGATCAGCCCGAAGATGATCGTGCTTGCCATCGGGCCCCAAACCACGGACGTTCCCCCAAGCCCGATCGCGGTAGGTACCAGCCCGGCGACGGTAGTAAGTGAGGTCAGGAGAATCGGGCGCAGCCGCGTCACCGCAGCGTCGGTCACGGCGTGCCCGACGGGTGCACCGTCGTCCCGCCGACTCTGGTTGGCAAAACTGATCAGCACAATCGTATCGTTCACAGCGATACCCGCGAGCGCGACGGTGGCGTATATCACCGTCGTGGAAAGCGGTGTCCCGGAGATGAGCAAAAAGAGTACAACCCCCACGAAGGCAAACGGAACGGTCAACAGAATCAACAACGGTTGCGTGTACGAGTTGAACTGCGTTGCCAGAATGAGATAGATCAGGAAGATTCCGATCACGAAGACGCGAAGAATCTCACGGAGGGTGTTTGCAAACTCGGCGAACTCGCCCCCGACACTCAGGACGACACCCGGGTATTGCGGTTGCAATTGGTTTTCAAACAACGCCTGAATCTCGGTGTTGATCGCTGGAACGCCCGCTTCCGAATACGCCTCTGCGGTCACTGTCACCTCGCGCTTCCCGTCGATTCGTCGAATCGTCGAGATCGCATCGCCCTCTTCGAGGCGGGCGATCGTACTGAACGGAATCCGGCGTCCGTCGGGAGTGGGAATCCGCAGTTGCAGCAACCGGTCGATCGACGTGGGCCCGCCGTTCGCGTAGGAGACCAACACATCGGTTTCTTCGTTATCGGTAAAGACGGTACCGGCATCGATCCCGTCGAAACTGCCGCGTATGTACTGGCCAACCATACGGACGCTCAGACCGTAGTCCGCGGCGCGTGCCTCGTCCACCCGGATTCGTATCTCCGGTGTACCCATGTTCAGGTTGTCGTCGATGTTGAAAAGCTCCGAATAACTTGCCATTTGCTCGCGGAACGCCGTTGCCACGGCGCCGAGTTCAGTGTAACTGTCCCCGAAAAGGCGGAACGACACGGGGGGATCCGTCGGCGGTCCTCCCTGTTGTTTGCGAAATTGAACCACCTCCGCGCCGGGAATGTCATCGGTCACCTCCCGCGCTTCGGCCATGATCTCCGTAATCGATCGTGTCCGTCCTTCATCCTGCTCGGTAAGGTCAACAACGATCTGCCCGACGTTGGACTGGCGAACGTTCTCGTTTTCGCTCCCGGAAAATCCGACGAATGCGTTGATCGCAACCACCTCGCCATTACCCACAAGCGGAACCAGCCGCGACTCGTAGGCGCGAACAAATTCGTTGGTCCGATCTATCGGCGTACCCGGGGGCATTTCAATATCAACATAGAACAGTGTGGCGTCTTCCGAGGAAAACAGATCCTGTTGAATACCACCGATACGCGAAAAAACGAGAAGCATCAGTAGGACGGTGGCGATCGCGACGCGGCCACGGCGATGGTACAGATACTCGAGAACGCTGCGAAAACGCGCCTGAACGGCGGCCATCCCGCGCCCGCCGGAGGTACTCCGCTTTCCGCCGGGCCAGTCCGCGAAGTGCGACGGTATAAAGACCGCCGCTTCAAAGGTGGATGCGATGAGGGCGATACTCACCGTCAGCGGAACGACGCGCAGAAACTTTCCGATAATACCCGGTAAAAAGGTCAACGGGAGAAACGCCGCTACGGTGGTCAGCGTCGCTGCGATGACGGGCACTACTACCTGATTCACGCCGTGGATAGCCGCGTCATGGCGGCTCATACCCTTCTGCTGCTGGAGACGGTAACTGTTCTCGACGATCACGATCGCGTGGTCGACGACCAAACCGAGCACGAGAACGAGCCCGAAGAGGGTGTTACTGTTCAGCGTCTCCCCGAACGCATCGAGAACGATAAACGTCAGGGCAAAAGTCAACGGAATCCCAAGGGCAGTCATGAGCGCGTTTCGGACGCCAATGAAGATCAGGAGAATAATGACGAGCAGACCAAGCCCCAAAAGTGCATTGGTTATCAGCACATTCAGGCTGTCGCGAATCGCCACGGTGGAGTCATTGAAATAGTCAACGGAAACGCCCGGGAGGAGTGTCTGTTCGTACATGCCGACCCGTCGCCGCACCTCGTCGGTGATACCGACGGAACTTCCACCGGGAACTTTGGCGATCTGGAGGCTGATCGCCTGGCGCCCGTTGAACCGTGCGGCGGTGCCCTCGAGATCGTACTGCTCTCGCACGGTGGCGAGATCACCAAGTCGGATGACTCCCGTTTCTCCCGATCCCCCGTCTCGGACGACGACGGTCCGAAACTGGGCGGTCGATTCCGGCTCGCCCACCGTCCGCAAGAGGAATTCACGAGAGGATGTTTTGAGTGTACCCCCCGGAATGGTCACGTTCTGCCCTTGTATCGCCGAGACGACTTCATCAAGGGACACGTTCAGCGCCTCCATTCGATCACGGTCCAGTTCAATCGCGATTTCCCGATCCCGAGATCCGATAAGGGTAATTCCTGAAAGGTCTGTGACTGTCTGAAGTTGATCCGCCACGTTGCGCGCCGCTTGATTCAGGTCCGCGTACGGAATATCTCCGTGGAGGACAACCTCGATTACGGGGAGGAAGTCGTTCGTCGAGAAATCATCAATAGTGGCGCTTAGCGTCCCGTCGGGAAGGTCCAGGTTTGTGAAGCGATTCTGCACTTCTTGAAACAGGGTTTCAAATTCATCGTCGTTCAGCCCCTGATCGAACTGAAGCGTTACTCGCGAAAGCCCCTCAGTAGTTACCGATTGGATTTCGTCGAGGCTCTGGAGCCCCGCCATTTCATTTTCCACCGGAACCGTGACGCTCTGTTCGATATCCTCAGCGGAGACACCGGGATACGGGACGATGACATTGACAAAATAAAACGGAATCTCCGCGAACTGCTCACGCGGAAGCCGATTGAGACTGAACACCCCGGCAATAAGTACCAGGATCATAACGATGTTGAGAAAGACCGGATTTTTGACCGAAAATGTTCCGATACTCACAGGACATCCCCCGTCCTGCCACGCACGGTCACCTCCACGGCGGCGCCGTCGGACAGAGCGGACAGCGCCGTCGTCACGATCACCTCGCCATCCGTGAGCCCGTCAAGGATCTGGACGCGATTTCCCAATCGACGCCCGGTGACAACCGTACGCGCCTCGACGGAGCCGGACCGCGCGACAAAGACAACCGCGCTATCACCGCTGCGACGGATAGCGGAATCAGGTACGATCAGCTCGGGATTCTCCTCGCTCACGCGAATACGGACCGACGCACTCATGCCTGACCGTAATCCCTCGCAGGTGTTCTCCCACCGTACAACGACCGGGAAGCTCCCCGTCCGCGGGTCCGCACCGGCGGCGATCGAGGCGACGGTCGCCTCGACCTCATCCTCGCATGCGGCTACATTGACGCGTGCCGGGACCGCTTCGGCCAGGTACTGCAGCTCCTGTTCTCCGACACCAAACTCCATTTCCACGGTATCGAGATTGACGATTCGCGCGACTGCGGACCCGCGGGTCATGTAGTTACCACGCCCCATCGATGCCTCCCGGCCGGCAACCAGGCCGGAAATCGGCGCACGAATGGTGTGATCTTCCCAGGTGTTCTCCGCAGCTTGCAGACGAGCTTGAGCACCATTAGCGCTGCTCCGGGCGCGCGTCAGCTCCGCCTGGGAGGCGCTGCCGTTCTCAAATCGGCGTTGTACGGCGTTGAGGTCGATCCGGGCGCTTTCAAATACTCCGCGCGCCTCTTCAAGTTGAAGGGCAGCCAGGGTGGCGTCGACATTAACCAGTACATCCCCTTCTTCGACCGGTTGGCCGAGTTCAAAGGGAGCGGAAAGGATCATCCCCTCTACCTCGGATACGACGCGGGCCTCCTGCGCGCCGCGGACAATGCCGGAGCTTTCAACGGTCTGAAGAACGCTGTCGCGGGAAACTTCCAGCCCTTCCACCGCCAGAGCAGGAGCGGCTGCATCGCCGTTGTCTTCATTCCATTCCGCCGATGCAGCCGATGCGCCGTCAGATTCGCCCCCGCAGGATACACCAAGCACCGCGAAAATGGCAAAAAACGAGACCAACCCGATGATCCGTACATACTTCATGCGTTCCTCCGCGGGCAAAGTACGCAGGTATCAGGGAAGAGTCAAGAAAATACCGACCGGTCGTTAGGTATTTTTCGGTCGGGTGCAGAAACACGTTTCAGAATCGGTAATAACGATCTGCACCGGACGGTCCAGATCGTCGATCGGGATGTGTGAACGCAGTTGCAGGGCGTAGCCCACGCCGACGGTGACGCCTCCCGGTTCCGCGTCGGCCAGAAATCGATCGTAGTATCCACCGCCGCGGCCGAGGCGATGACCGGAACGGTCAAAGGCGCGCCCGGGAATCAACAACAGTGCCGAAGAAAGATCGGTTATTTTCGGCGCGTCGGCTGTGGGTTGCAGAAAGCCGTGGGCGTGACGTTCGAGACCAGCGGGAAAATCGGTAACGGACCGGAGCGCCATCTCCGTACCGGAACCCTCCACTCGCGGCAGGGCCACGCGTTTCCCCGCCTGCACCGAGGCGCGCAGGACGGCCTGCAGATCCACCTCGTCGCCGATCGCCATGTAGCCGACTACCACGGAGGACGTTTCCCAGAACGGCAGGTGGGTGATGTGCGTGGCGATCTGAGCGTCCATGACGATCCGGTCCTCCGGACTGAGTCCTTCGATCTGTCGCCGTATTTCATCGCGAACCGTTTCTTTCTCTTTCACCGTTCCATTCCAGTAAAAAAAAGGCCTCCGGTCAATACCGGAGGCCTCGTACAACTCAAATACCGTCTACTCGTCGATATTTCCCGCTGAAGTCGGGTTGTTGGACATCTGCTGGTCAAGCCGTTGCAGCGCCTGATCCGCCTTGAACTCGGCAAACGCAGCGTCTTCGTTTCGTTGAAACACCTCTTCGCTTGCCTGCATGAAGTTATTCCGCGGGAAGCTTACGAGAGCGTAGACCGTACCGTCCTGAGCGGGATACACACTCTCGGTCCGGGTGCCCTGCAACGTCGTCTCCGTGGTCTGCCGGGAAACGGTTTCGACAAAGCTCACCACCTGGGTGTTATCGTCGACGCCGGCTTCCTGGGCGTAGTCGGTGATCGCCGCCTGGATCTGCGCGTTCATCTGAAAGGCGATGTCGTTGCGTGCCCGGGAGATCGCCACGTTCCGCGACCGGGACAGGTCCGACATTTTTGCGGTACCGATGCCGTAAATCGCATCATCCGCCATCGGCGGATTCAGAAACCAATCCGGCGCATCGATTTGCATGCCCTGCGGTTCAGGTTCCGGTGCGGGAGCGGGAGCGGGCTGCGGAGCAGGTTCCGGCTCAGACGCACAGCCGACGACAAAAGCTGCAACCAGGACAGCCATCAGAATATACATGATAGATCGTACCTTCATATTTCCTCCTCAGGAGATACCAATTTTACAGGCAGTATAAACCCCTGCGCGGATTTTTTCCATCGCATCAGAGAAATGTGTCATAAATCGTATCAACTCCTGATTTTGACACGACGCGGTGTACAATCTATTGTGGGTTGGAGGTACATCGTGAACGGAGTTACATCGAATAATCGTACGTCGTTGGGAACGCTCAGTCTTGCCGCAGCTGTAATTCTGCTGGTGATTTCGCCATCCATCTCTGCGCAACAGTCATTTGAAGAGTGGCAGGCGCAACAGGACGCGGCGTTTCAGTCGTTTATCTCCGAAGAGGACGCCGCGTTTTCGGAGTTTCTGAAAACCGAGTGGGAACAGTTTGAGGCGTTTCTCGAATCGGGGTTTTACGCCGAGCCGAAACTGGAAGCTCCTCCGCGGACCGACGCTGCAACGCGCACCGGTGATCGTGCCAGGGTCACCCTCAGTCGCCGGCCGTTGGAACAGAACGATGCGGTCGTGGATGATCCGCTCCGACCGGAGCAGATTTCGGTCACATTTCACGGCCTGCAAATCAGTCTGCCGGTACCGGAGGATATTTCATCCCTCCGGCTGGAGGCGGTGTCGCCGGACGGGTTTTCCGATTACTGGGACGCCGCGACCACCGCCGGTGTCGCCGACCTGGCCGCTGCGCTGGCCGCGGCGGCTGAGCGGCGCGAACTGAATGACTACGGAACGTTTCAACTGGTGACACTTGTCGCGGAGCATCTGTTTGCGCGGGAGCAGGACCGCGCTGCGGCGACATGGTACCTGATGGTCAAAAACGGGTTTGACATGCGCGTTGCGTACAGCGGCGCGACGGTGGCGTTGCTGCTGCCGAGTCCGAACACGCTGTACAGCACCGCCTATTTTTCGATCGATGACCGGCGCTACTACATTCTGCGGGCCAATGGGGAACCGTTCCGGGAGCGCATGCGGTGGCGGACCTACGCCGGTGATTTCCCCGGGAGCGACCGGGAGATTCGCCTTGAGCTGCCCGATACCCTCGGCATCCCGTCGCAGACGCGCCGGGAACAGCTGAAGTTTACCTACCGCGGGTCCGACTACCGGATCGAGGTACCGGTAAACGAACTGCTGATCGAGTATCTCGCCGACTATCCCTACAC